>JAGLQE010000378.1 GCA_023137005.1 Thermoplasmata archaeon | reverse complement strand
CGTGGGTCACCTGGTTCCCGGCTGTATCATTGGCCCATACCTGGATGATATAATTGCCATCCGCCCAGCCAATAGTGTCTATGTCAAAGGGTGCTGATAGGATGATATCTGCTCCTCCATTGGCACTGTATCTCACGATGTTCAGGTTATCATCTGTTATGTCCAGATCGATGAATGTACCTGCGACATTGAAGGTATTGTTCACCGGAGATGTCAGACTCATGACCGGGGCTATCTGATCCCAGATGAATATCATATCATCGTAATTCCAGTTACCCGCATTGTCCGTGACATTGAGCCGCAGGACATAGGTCCCGTTCTCGTCAGCCTCTATGGTGGTATTGTCTGCATCGGCAGTTCCGAAAGTGATATTGCCAGGTCCAGAGACCATGGTCCACAGATAGGTGGCTACACCAGAGGTCGCATCGGTCACATTAGCATTATGTTGGATAAGAGTGCTCGCTGCCTCATATGATCCTGTATCGACCACGGGGGCGGTGGTGTCCCAGGTGAGATTGAATAGGCTCCAGGCATTGTTTCCAGCAAGGTCATATATCCTTATCCTCAGGACATAATCGCCATCCACATCAGCCTCTATGGTGGTGTCTATGGCATTGATATCTCCAAAAGTGACATTACCCGGACCAGTCAATACCAGCCAATCTATAAGCGAGATACCGGACATGGCATCCGAGCCAGAAGCATTCTGAAGGAACTGGACATTGGAAATGATATCTATGCCGGCATCGACAGTTGGAAGGGTGAAGTCGTAGCCCGCGGTCGTGTCCGCGCCTATCGGAGTAGCCTCCACATTCCCTGAATCATCCTCGGCTATGGAGTAGAAGGAGTAATTGCCCTCGCCATCCGGCCAGTTGAAATCGAAACTGTCGCCGGTACTGTTCGTACCGAATAATGTCCATGCACCGCCCTCGAAACTGTACCACAGGTGAATATCTGTGATCGTTCCCCTGGCATCATAGGTGTCCACAATGAGAGTCAGCACACCATTATTCCAGTAGTTTGCCGGGTCTAGAACCACGGAGCCGGGTGGATGATTGTCATCGATATCCTCTGGGGTCATCAGTGGATAATTGTCCTCATTTGTCCCGCCCTGTATGCCCTGGCCATAGGTGTCATTGTAATGTGTGTCGCCTATGCCGTCCGCTCCGGGAACACCCTGTGTGGGCCCGCTCATGAGGTCAGTGCCGTTATAATCTGACCAATAGTTCCCACCAGATGGGTAGCCATTGTCCCAGAAGTTCGCACCATCGTCCTCGGCCTGAAGTGCATTTCCAATGATATTATTGTGATAGATATAATTGTTCAGTGTTGAGAAATCAAGGTCAAATCCCATACTGGAGCTTCCGGTAATATTGTTATCCACGATATCATTGCCACTGGAGTCGCTCACCATTCTTATTCCAGCTACTGAATTGCTTATTACATTATTTGTCAAATTATTATTATGGGAATATTGAATATAAAAACCATGGTCATTATCAAGAATTGTATTATTATATATCTGGCTGCCGGATGACTGGTACAATAGAATTCCAATATTATTATTGTAAATAACATTATCGTGAATGGTGTTGGCACCAGCACCATTAAAGTATATGCCTCCCCAGTTTACGATGGAATTATTTATGTAATTATTGGAAATCACATTGGAGTTCCCTCCACCGGATATTTGAATATTGTAATTGGAATTTCCTGAAAACTTGTTATCGGTTATTGTATTTCCACTTGTGGAAATCGCCAGGCCGTAGGTATTACCGTTCACTGTGTTCCCAATGACATTGTTATAATTCGAACCCGATAATAGGTCAATAGAATCATAGCCATTAAGGATCGTATTGTAAGATATATCGTTATAAAGTGAATCTCGTGCAAATATCCCCCGATCATTATTATCCAGGTAATTTCCGTATAGGGTATTGTAACTCGATCCCTCCAGATATATGCCTTCCCAGTCGCCATCATGAGGACT
Source organism: Thermoplasmata archaeon (assembly GCA_023137005.1). Classification (GTDB taxonomy): domain Archaea; phylum Thermoplasmatota; class Thermoplasmata; order SG8-5; family JAGLSY01; genus JAGLSY01. The sequence goes on along the minus strand of JAGLQE010000378.1, from coordinate 4,701 downwards.
GTTTTCCGAAACATTACAATTCTGAACCTGATATAGTTCGATCAATGCATCATCCCAGACTGGTCCTGAGTTGATCATGGAAAAGCCAGAAATGTTCACCCAGTTAGCTGTAATTAAGACTGTGTCACCTACCAGTTGAGCATCAATAATTGAGTTTGCAGAACCATTACCGATGATCGTGAGTTGCTTGTTTACCACGACATTTTCATTGTAAGTTCCTGCCTCCACAGTAATTGTGTGTCCGTCCAGCGTGTCCGTATCGTCTATTGCTGCCTGTATTGTTGTGAAGTTCTCGCCGGTGTTAACATTATATACTGGCCCTGGTAACAAAGCTCTCAAGAATGGGTAGGTACTGTCTTCAAGTATTCCCCAAACCGTGGTAAAGTCCCAGCCAGCATCTGTGAATGTTGAGCTCTGCATCATTTGTACGGTTGGCAATCCTGTAACATCTTCAGGACCCCCTACGCCAACTCCAATACTGGTTCCAGATGTTTGATTGTCCCAGAAGCAGTTATTTAGACTACCCGCAAGAGAATGGTTTCCAAAGAAACCTCCAATATCCGTTGTGCCTGTGACTGTTCCTGTAGCATAGCAGTTTTCGACAAAGCCCCCAGGTCCCCCTGCGAAACCACCCACGGAACTCTGTCCACTCACATTTCCTGTAGCATAGCAGTCAAGAATATTGCTTCCAAACTGGCCTCCGATCAGGCCACCTACGCGACTCGTTCCATTCACATCTCCAGTAGCGTAACTCTTGTTCAATGAGGCTGTTCCGCCACCGTACCAGCCAAGCAATCCACCAACAGACATGGTTCCCTCTACATATCCTGTGGCATAGCATTCTGATATTGGTGCTCCAGATGAGGAACCGATTAGCCCTCCCGCACTCGAACCTGATGCGAAAACCATGGATTCGCTCCAACAGCCAGTTATATTGCTGTTACCGGTATGATCCCCAATAAGACCCCCAACAAAATTAACTCCTGTGACATAGTTAGAAGTGAAGCTGGAGTATATCTCCCCAGCGTGGTCGCCTACCAGGCCACCGACATACCATCCACTACCGGTTGTATTACCATAGGCTTCGCAGCCAATTATGTTTCCTGCTATATTGAATCCGATCAACCCGCCTACTTTATCATCACCTCTTGTAGTTACATGAGATGTACTGTTTGATACTGGCCCCCAGTTCTCACCGATGAGGCCCCCTACAGCATCCGTGTTGACGCCATAGCCCGTAGTATTGCCGTAAGTATGGCAGTCATCCACCAGGCCCTCATTGATCCCGATCAGCCCCCCGATCCAAGATAGACCTCCGAAGACGTCTCCATTAGCCTGGCTACCTGTCACTGTACCGGACGAGGTCTGGTAACCGATGAGGCCTCCTGTGTTGATGAGAGTGTTGTTAACCATTCCATAAGAGATAGAATTGGAAACAGAACCCTGGTTCTCCCCGATTAGACCACCGACATCAAAGCTATCTCCTTTCACATCCCCATATGCCTGGCAGGAGTCAACACTTCCGCTTGTGACCTCTCCGACCAGACCACCTATGTTATCACCAGTTCCAGTGGTGTTACCAGTGGCATTGCAGTTCGTCAATGTTCCACCATTCAACCGCCCAACAAGGCCGCCCACTAGGTTATTTCCAGTAGCGTCACCATATGCGGAGCAGTAAGCGATCGAACCGCCACTATTATCCCCGGCAAAGCCACCAATCTCGTCCAATGTCCCCGAGGCATTACCATATGCTGTTGAATTTTCAATGGTGCCAGTGTTATGGGAGGTGAAGCCTCCGATGGTTCCGTATCCTGACACATTGCCATAGGCCTGAGAGTCGTATATCTGGCCTGTGCCATAATTGAAACATGAGAAACCACCGTTCTCATTTCCACCAGTCACATTACCGGTAGAATAACAATTGATGATAGTTCCACTGTTCTCGGCAATGAAGCCGGCCATTCCCGGTCTTGTTCCACCATCAACGGTTCCAGACGACCATGAGTCCCTTATTGAACTGGAATCATCGCAGAGCCCGGCAAATCCTCCGGACAGGCTGCCGCCAGTAACCAGGGCTATATTTCCTGTGGTTGTGCAATTATCGACCCTTCCATCATCCTGCAATGCCCCTACGACCCCGCCATTGTAGTCCCTTCCAGTAATATTACCATGATTGTGGCAATTGCTGATGATGCTGGTGCCAAGGCTCCAGCTGAGTCCAATGACTCCTCCAGCTCCAAAATTATCATTGTATATATCCCCATAATTGGTGCACCCTATGACATTTCCATTGGCCAGCTCTCCCACGATACCTCCAACATTGTTGTTAGCTCCATTTACTGTGCCATTGTTCATACAATTGGTCACAAGGCCACCGTCGCTCATCCTTCCACTTATTCCCCCTACTGAATCGAATCCGGTAACATTGCCATTTGAGATGCAATTGCTGATCTCGCCCCGACCCCCGCCAACAATACCACCGACAAGGCTGAGCGGAGAATATACATCACTGTAAGATCTTGAATTCATAATTATGCCATCGGTATCTGAAATGCGTCCCGCAATTCCTCCTATCCACCCAGTGTTATTGCTGCTTACATTCCCATAGGATCTGCAATTATTGATAGTTCCATTCCTTAGATCTCCTACAATTCCGCCAGTAGGGGAGCCAAAACCTGTTATTTTACCATATGAGGTACAATTTTCTATGATACCTCCGCCTTGGTTCACTCCTGCAATTCCTCCCGTATCACCACTAGATAGGTCTGTTACATTTGCATTTGCAGTGCAATTCTTGACAGGTCCGCCCCAACTATAACCGATGATCCCTCCAGCCCATCCATCATAACTGATCACACTACCAGTTACATGGCAATTCTCAACAAAACAATTTATACCCTGACCGAGAACTGGCCCCACGCTCTGATATCCCTCGATATCCACTCCCGTAAGACCAAAGTTCCTCACAGCAGAATTTACGATTCCCAAGCCGATGAGTCCCACGAAGTATTCACTCGGACGTTTTATGAACAAACCATCAATAGTGCTTCCACCCCCGTCTAGGCTCCCAGTGAAGGGGTCTGAATTATTGCCGACAGGCAGGAATCCCTTGCCCCCATTACTGGCATTGGTTCCCCACATCTGCGAAGCCACACTGGTATCGCTCACATCTATGTCATTGCCCAGCTCGTAATCCGCAGTCAGATTCATGGCCATCAATTGAAGTTGATGTGAATTTGTGATCTTGGTATTGTATTCCATCCTGAGGAAGGGTCTTGTGCTTTCATTGACCGAGAACCAGGTATTGTCAAAATCCCAGCCAGCATTTGTGAAGGTGAAGTTGTTCATCATGTTGGTTGTGTTCTTTCCTGTTCCCCCATCACTGCTTGCCTGTCCAGAGGTCACGGTGTCCCAGAAGCAATTCGCGATGGAGTTCATATCCAGTCCAGCGAAGCCGCCGACATCAGTACCAGTTCCGCTGGTATTACCTGTGCTATAGGAGTTTGTGATAACAGCAAGATTAAGTCCTGCGAAGCCGCCAACATAACTATCACCACTGGCACTGCCCGTAGTGTAGCAGTTCGTAATTGTTGCGGCATTATCTCCAACGAAGCCACCAATATCCCAATGTCCAATGGCACTACCTGTGCTGTAGCAGTTCGTGATAGAACTTCCAGTTGATCTTCCAACGAAGCCACCAACAATATTACCTCCACTAGCACTACCCATGGTGTAGCAGTTCGTGATAGAACCTCCACTTGATCTTCCAACGAGGCCGCCAACATAATCCGCTCCAGTTATGATGAAATTCTCCAGATTGATATTCTCTATCTCCGAGTTTATATCAGTTTCACCGAATAACCCCACAGAATTAGTTGCAGGACGGTTTATATATAGGCCGGAGACCACATGGCCTCCGCCATCCAGAAAACCATTGAATGCAGTAATGTCATTTCCAATTGACTCAAACCCACCTCCACTGTTCCACGCAGTTGTATTGCTGGCATCAATGTCATTTATCAAGATAAAATGGGAACCAAGACTAGCATTCATGCTTTGTAGTTCCCAGACATTCGAGATCTGGTACGGATCACCTATACTTCCGTCACCTCCTGCGAACAATGGCTCTGGCTGGGCCTTTTCACCCATAACACTGGCCAATGGGACCATACTCGACATTATCATAACTAGCACTAACAAGGTTGCACTTAATTTCTTCATATTCCCTCACCTTTATTATTATAGATAATAATGATAAGACATCATAACATATATTTATTCTTAATAGATATCATCATACCATAGATAGTTAGATAATCTGTATAATATAGTATTAGATCATTCTTCATAATAGAGCATCTGCAATGTCATGGTTCTGGAAAGATATCCGGGGGCAATACTCTGTCAATATGGGGCGATCTCACAAATGAAAAAAGCAAACTGCCAGTTCATTGCTGTAAATCTCTCAAAAACCTGATGTTTTAAGGGTTACCTTTTTATACCCGACCTACTTTCACCATCTTCTACTCAGCCCAATATAGGTAATATACATATAGTGGATTGAGCATAACAATAACCGTGCACCCGCCGATACAACCTGTATTATCGGGGAAGGGACGAGGTCATAGAAGGACATTGTATAACCTTGGAAGGTACGCCTTCTTAGACCGATGATACCATTCATACGCCATATACAACCTG
>JAGLQE010000377.1 GCA_023137005.1 Thermoplasmata archaeon | reverse complement strand
GGGTGGCCAGATTTTCGAAGGTTGGGACGAGCGTAGCGAGCCCAATCCTGAGTAACGCAAGGGCGGGGTACTATATTTGATGTGTTAGCGAGTGACAATGCCAACGTGCTAATCCGCGAACCTCGCCTGAAGGGCGGGGGTGTCTTCAAAAGAATAAGCGCCGAGAGGGAGATTCGAACTCCCGAGTGGAAACCCACACAAACTTTCCAGGCTTGCGCCCTACCAGGCTGAGCTATCTCGGCTTGGGTTCGTGATAAAAGGAGGGATATTTAGTTTTGTTGGTATCATATCTCATCCAGGTCGATCCCGCAGATCGCGCTCAGTTCATCATGCAATGCCCTGGCCCTCTCGGCTGCCTCTGGTAGGTCCTTATCTATGAGATGCTGGATCATCTCTTCCTTGGTCTTGCGCTTTTTTGGAGACAAAATATCTCCAACCAAATTATCCGCATGGGCCACTATCTTCTCCTCCAAGGTGCTGGGCATATAATCATCATCAGGAAATCCCAAGCTGTGGGCATCTACCCTGGTGAGTCCGGCCCCGATATGTTTTTTTACAATGTTCACAACTCTCTTATCAATTCCAAGCACCCGAAGGATCTCCACGCCCCTTATGGCATGCTGGATGCCATGTGTCACACTCCTACCCACATCATGGAGCAGGGCTCCCGCAAGTAGCAGGTCCAGATCGATCTTGTCCCCACATCTTTGTCCTATCAGGATAGCGAGTTCTTCAACAGCCTGGCAATGCTCGATCACGCCGATCTCGCAACCAGCACCCTCAAGGATGCTGAGGCATTGCTCCCTGCTGGGCAAGTCCAATGGCATGAACACAGGCTTGTCTGAAGGTGGGATACTCATTCCCTTTCCCTCACTACCTTCCCCTCATTACTGGGTATTATCGTCATTTTGCCGTCGAACTCCCTCATCGGCTTGCCTTTATGATATCTATCTAGGAAAATGGCCAATGCCGCCACCTCGGAGTGTGGTTGATTACCTATGGAGACATTGAAATCCGCCGCCTTGTATACCTCTCCAGGCACCTTCTCGGCCCCAATGATCAGCAGAAGGTCTTTGCTTTCTTGCTCTCCAATACGACCGATCGCCTCATCCAGTTCCATACCGTACATGGTCAAATGAGCTATCATGCCATCCCACTCCCTGAGCACTTTCCTCCACTTGGCCCCGGTCTCGAGGATCACACCTTCACCGAACCTCTCATTCACCCCATTGAAGGTAGCCTCCAGTTCCCTGTCCGCGGTATCCACCAGTATGCGATCGGCTCCGAATGCCCGTGCCACCAGGCATACGTGGGTGGTTATGCGCTTGTCCCTATCGGGTCTATGTCCTATTCTGAGAACAGTTATCATGATCTACCTTCTATAACTGAAATTGAAACATCAAGTAAAAAGATATTGGATGGTATGAGTATCAATCCACATACATCTCTATACGG
>JAGLQE010000376.1 GCA_023137005.1 Thermoplasmata archaeon | reverse complement strand
AAGGAGGTGCTGGCCAATGAACAGGGAAAACTCTAATAGCCCCCTACCACCCGAGATAGGCAAGTTCTTCAGCATGAATGGAGGACGTTCCCTTCTTGTCATGGGAAGCGCAGGTACCGGTAAGACGACCTTCGCCCTCCAGTTACTTGGTGAATTGGCAGATCCTAAAAAGAGCTTTTACCTGTCAACCAGAGTTTCGGATAATGCACTTTATCAGCAGTTCCCCTGGCTTAAAGATGAGGACATGAGGAGCCGTATAATCGATTCCAGCAGGGTGTTCCTGGACAGCCTTTACAGTGACGATAACGGTATGCCAGATGGTCTGGAGAAAGATGAGACACATCTTCAAGGCGCCAAGGATTTTCTCAAATCCATAAATGAGGGTCCCCTGGAACCACCACGAAAGGTGGATCGCACCCGTTTATCTATTCTTCTGGAGCGCAATCGCATGCCGGAGATAGAGAGAATATATGACAAGGTGGATTCCATACTTCCTGATAAATCGATGCTCATCATCGACAGTGTCGAGGGAGTTACCAATAAATATTCATTGGAAAAGGATGAACTCATCACCTGCATCCAGAAGGACCTGGTCGAGGGCTCCAATGTCAATGTACTTTTCGTCCTGGAGAGAGATAATGATCTGGATCTTGGATACCTGGTGGACGGTGTGGTCAAATTCACCCATCGAACACTGGAAGGCCGCAGAGTGAGGGAGATGAGCCTGGACAAACTTAGGGCCACCGAGATATCACAACCAGCCTATCTAACGACCCTGAACAATGGAAGGTTCATGAGCTTCGAACCCTTCAATGGCAGCTTGACGAACAAAGGTTGCGAGGCTAGCATCTGGAAAGCAACACCGGACACAGCCACCCATTACAGCACGGGAACCGATGATCTGGATGACCTGCTGGGAGGAGGATATGCCAAAGGTAGCTACAATGTCATCGAGGTGGATGAGAATGTTTCCAATGATGAGTATTACTCAGTGGTAAGACCCATTCTGCTCAATTTCATTTCCAATGACAAGGGTATCTTCGCTGTACTAACTGGCGGGGACCATGCAGATTCTGTTAAGAAGGATCTAACATGCTACATGGAAAATGGCATGTTCGATAACCATGTCAGGATAGCCGATTACTTCACCCACAAATCTGATTCACCATACATAATGGCCCTCGGGACCAGGAACAAGGAAGAGGCAGTCAGAGTGTGGAAGAGCAATATGGAGTTCCTCAGGGGACCGGAGAATAAGCCGATAATCGACTTCACTGGCTTTGACACTCTGGAGTACCTGCAAGGCGGTGGAGTGGCCATCAAGCAATTGCTGGAGGCCGTTGCCAAGATAAAGATCTCACAGGATATCGGAATAGGCATCATCAAGCCCGGTCTGAAACTTACCCAGGAGATAATGAACATGGCAGACACCTACCTGAAGATCACTGACATAAACAAGTGCCCGTGTATCTATGGTATCAAGCCAAAGACCATTGTCTATGGTATAGTGGCTGATGAGGAAAAAGGACTTCCGCATATCAAACTGGTGCCCATAGTTTAGATATTTAGGCCATCAAGGCTCGAACAGTTTCATATTCCCAGCGTATGCTTTCTCCTTCGGCAACCCTATTATATCCCCATCACCATCACGCCCTCATGGACCCAACCCATACCAATCTGACCCTGGCATACCTTGGTGTGATCAATCTTATATCTTTGCTCATGTTCGGAATTGACAAGAGCAGGGCCAAGCGCGGAGGTCATAGGATCTCCGAGACCGACCTATTCCTAGTGTCTTTGGCGGGCGGAGCGATCGGCGGATCATTGGGAATGTTATTGTTCAGGCATAAGACCCAGAAGATGGGATTCAAG
>JAGLQE010000375.1 GCA_023137005.1 Thermoplasmata archaeon | reverse complement strand
AAACATTATGCAATGTGGAGTTCCTTAAGGGACCCAAAGGCTATATTGCGAAAGTACAGAGTGATCTTGGCGGATTGCGAGAGTATAGAAGCGAGTCATTCGAAGAAGTTCTGGAACAGGTCATCATCGACATCCAGGAAGAATTCGAGACATCCTAAATACCTCAAGCCAGCCAATAACTGACTTTCCAATAATCGAGCGCATCCAAGATGCGCTCAACTTTCCTATTATTATCTATTATTATTGCACAATAATTGTACAATGTAGATGTTTTCTATCTGATCAATTCACCCTTTTCCATTATGATCTCTGATGTTCCATCCGGGTATTCTAGCTCGATATTGGGTTTCAGTATCAGCCCGTCCAGGTGGATCAGTGCCTTCGCATCATTGTCATAATTGGCCCCGATGGCTATGTGGCAGGTGGAGTAGACCTTCTCATCCTCCAGCATATTGCCGATTATCCTTGCATTGTGATTGAGCCCGATCCCCAGCTCCCCGAGGTTCCTGGCATTCTTGACATATTCATCAGTCTGCTCCTGGTTTATCTCGCCCTTGGCCAGCATCTCTCTGGCATTGGTCTCCCCGGACTTGAGCGCTGCCTCCAGAAGAACAGCCTCCTCTCCCCCACTGAGTTTGATAATGAAATTATTTCTCACCGTGGCCACGATGGGCTCCTCAATGATGATCTCTCCTTCGGTGGCCGAGATGGAGCCATCAAAGGCTATCACGCCATTGGAACTACCCAGCGCGGGTGAGATATACACCTCGCCAGCAGGAAGATTTCCTCCGGTTCCAGGCTTCCTGAAATCTCCATCATCCGAATCCCCCAACCTTCCCTTCAGCCCGATGACGATGTCGGTTCCGATGTCCGTGGTTATCCGGGCACTCTCGGCCCTGTCCAGCTTTTCCTTCAGGAAAGCACATTCATCCCTAAGCCTGGCATAGTCGATGGGAACAGTGCGGGAGAACATGTCGATGGTCGTACTTGGGGACCAGAAAGCCCTCAATCTCTTATCCTTAAGATGAAGGTCAAAAACATGCTCATAGTCCTTGCCGTCCAGTCCCTTGTAGGGCTTGGATATTCCTCCCCTATCCTTCCCCAGCTTTTCCGCGCTCAGTGAAATGGCGATATCCGGAATCGTGCCCAGGGCTCCGATAACTCCCTCCTCAGCATAGTCCAGTTGTGTCTTGTAGGGCTGAACCAGGATGAGTGGCTTTCCCCCTACTTCGATAGCTGCGTCGTAAATGGCCTGCGCGATGGTGTAAACCCCTTTCTCGGGGTTCGTTATGATATGCAGGGTCTCCCCTGGTCTCACATCCAGAACCTCCCTCACAGCCACCCGGGCCGCT
>JAGLQE010000374.1 GCA_023137005.1 Thermoplasmata archaeon | reverse complement strand
GAGTGAGTTACTATCAGCCCTTACGTACGGAGTTGTCAGGTTTCCCAGGTCCAATTCACCCAGGGTCATGTCGACCTTGTAACCACCCTCCCAGCCCTGTAGCGGGGTCATGTCAAGACCATCAAGGAGATGTACCCTTCCATCATTGGTGGATGCGAAGACCTTGCCTTCGGCAACCATCGGATAGGAGGACCAATAACCCCTTCTGGCATTGGCAGCGACCTCTTCAGGACTGTCTCCAGAGTAGTCATCAGCCGGGTCATAAAGGTCATAGACATCGCCGATGAATGATCCATCATTGGTGCTGAAACCATATATTTTACCGTCGACCGAGCCCACATACATGTAGAGTCCATCATTGGAGATGGATGGTCTTGTAAGAGTTGCATTGTCTATCGTCACACTTAACAGCTCATTTAATTGGCCGTCAAAGAGATAGAGCGAGCCAGATGTCGTAGAAGCTACGAACATATCATTGCTGTCAAGGAATCTGTTAACATCCTCATACACATCGACTCCAGCCACTGGCCCGCCTAGATTGAGTGCCATTACATCAGAGCCCGATGGTGGGTACTGGGCATTGTATTCATCATGGAGTAGGAACAATGTTCCGCTCTCTGTACCGAAGATCAGCCTGAAGTCCATCTCGGAGGAATCCCTCTTGTGCCCGAAGTTCATACCCTCGACATTGCTTGATATCGGAGATACTGTCTCGAAAGCACCGGACCAGCCTTGCCAGGCTTTGCTACCATCGGATGATGATTTAGCATAAAGGCCAAATGGAGCCGTTATAGAATCCGTTTCACCACTCGCTACATAGAACCTGTCGACAGGCATGGAATTAGCAGATGGGACAATTCTTTGCGCTATGCTGGTTGTTACTATGCCGTCTGCGGACTGGTCAAGATAATTCTCCACCAACACCACATCCTCATCAGGAGCGAACCAGTCAATAGGATGCTTCAATCCCATGAAGGGAGAAGTTGCAGCCACCAATATGAAGGCAATCATGATCCCCAGACCTAATAGTCCCACTTTGTTCTGCTTGAAGAGGTTCCAGTTATGTGTAAATGAACGTTTGGAGTCCCTGAATTTTTCCTTAATTTGTTTTGATGTTACCATTCTTTTCACCTCCTCATAGTTGGACCCTCGGATCCAGATACGCATACAGAATATCTGCAAACATATTTCCTAAGACCGTCATCCCAGCCATAATGTAGAAAGCACCTTGCACGACGGGGTAATTGTGCATCAATGTACCCCTGACAAGAAGAATTCCCATTCCGGGCCATGAAAAGATGGTCTCGGTCAGTACACCACCGCTTATGATACCACCCAAGGACAATGCCATGGATGTCACCACAGGTAGCATGGCATTCCTTGCCGCATGCTTGTAAACGACTTGTCTGGTCTTCAATCCTTTTGCTCTTGCAGTTGTTATGAAATCCTCTCCCATAACCTCCAACATCGAACTCCTCATGAGCAGGATGGTTCCTGCTAGATGAAGTATGGTCAGAGTCATGAGCGGAAGGGCCAAATGCCATACTATATCTGTCACATAGGCCATTCCAAGTAATTTTTCACCTGTTTCGGACACCCCTCCCAAGCCACTGAGAGGGAACCATTTCAATTGAACAAAGAATATCCATTGAGCAATAAGAGCTGACCAGAAGATAGGCATCGAATAAAGGAATAGAGTTACTACGATCGTACCTAATTCCATAACAGTACCGCGCCTCCAGGCCACTACCACACCGACGACTATACCGATGAGATAACTGAGGATAAGGGAGCTTCCGAAGAGTAGAAGTGTCGGTGGCACCCTCTCGAGGATAACATCCCAGACGGGCCTATTGTCCTCGAAGGAATTTCCAAAGTCAAATAGTAGCATGGACTTCATGTAATAGTAGAACTGCTCCATCAGGGTCCTGTCAACTACATCTGTAGGATGGGTCATTGGAGCGATCGTCTCAGAGCCATCTGGAAGGGTGATCATTCCAGTCAAGCTTCCAGGAAGCCTGTCACCATTGCTCTGTGTACCAGTCACGTTAATGACGACCTTGGTCAATTCCTGATGGTTGTAAATGAATGGATAATCACTGACAAGTAATCCATTCCTTTCTAGATCAATGGAGAAGTCAGACAAAACACCGCTGTCAGCAGGTATAATGGGGGCTGTGGCATCTGAATTTACAGGCACTACTGAAATTCCTTCAATGCCATCAGCATTGAAGACGATATCATACAACCCACTATCAGGAATTACATATGAACCATTGTACCAGGTATTGGATGGGGTCAAACTAACTGCCACAGAGGTATTGTCAGGTGTGAGCATGGACAGAGATACGTCGGTCGCACCCTCTGCCTGTGCTGTAACGGTGACGGTGTCACCATTCTCGGCAATACTTCCAGTCGCTATATCTGTGTGAATATTCCACAGCTTGAATGTTGTAGCAACTGAGGCAATGTTCCCAGTCACAATATCAGTGGTCACATTGAACTTAATGGCCGCTGTAGCTGTGTTAAGGAATGCATCCTTGACCTCTATATCAGCGCTATAGGCTCCAGCCATGGCATCAAATATTTGGACCTCAAAATTCCCAGAATCCACCTCGGTCATGACCGTTGCATCTTGCGTATCCCAATTAGGGAGGGTCATACCGTATTTGGCATTCCTGAACGAGCTTTGATCCGTGGCATTGACCATAAGGGTTATTGTGCTATTCCCCGAAACCACCACATCGATATTGTCTATCTTAGGCGGGTTAAGATCTGTATCCACTGGATCCACATTCACATGGAAGGTCGATTGCATCGAATCCCCATCAACCTCGATAAGCATGGTATACTCACCGATATTGGGAGGATTGTAATTGTAGACAAAATGGTTGCCCGGTAATTCAATTTCCTTGGCAAAACCATACCTCAATGCAATTTGGTCCTTCTCGATATCCGTTATCCCTGGTTTCATGAAAAGGCCCATTGCCGCATCTCCAGGCATAAGCCTGAATAATACGAACAGTAGGACCAGAACGATCAACAGGGTGATCACCATGTGTACCGTTCTCTTGACCAGATATTTCCTCAATCTCATTTAAACATCTCCGATCTACCTTCCTTTCTCTCGGCCATCCCGAAAAAAAGATAAAGAAGGATCTAGATAAAATCTAGACCCTTATTCTTCTAAATACTGCTGTGGCAACCGCGACAACAGAGAACACCGATGCTATCAGTAGGAACGATGGGAATGGTGTTTCCTGTTCGACTTTCACATCTTCAACATTGATCACGTTGATCGGTATAGACTGGGTACCATTCTTGTATCCGGTCTTGAACGCGATAACGCTCACTGTGTACTCCTTATCCTCATCAATGTCCTTAGCTTTGAAGGAGAAGGACGCCTTGCCTTCAGAGTCGGTTGTAGCTACTTCTGGTGATATATCTGGTTCCTTCGGGTCCACCTGAATGACCACATCAGCCCCACTAACGGGGTTATTGCTCTGATCTGTGACCGTTATCACCACGCTGGTAAGTCCAGCGGTTCCGGTGGCATCTTTATCATCTATCACATCGGGGTCTGCTTCCATCTGCACAGCAAGGAAGTCAACACCCTCTGGATAAGCGGTCATCAATGTGAGCTTGTTTGGTGCTGTATCATATTCTTCCAGCTCCGCACTCGCAATCGATAGAAGTATACCTGAACCGTTCTTGATATTATCAGCAGTTGGTTCTACATAAGGTGCCGTGAAGCTTAGCCTTATCTTTCCAGATGAGTCAGTTGTATCCGAGTATTTTGATAGAGTACCGTCGGTCACATTCAACTCCACAAAAGCACCAGCGACTGGGGCTCTTGAGAGTGTGCCGTCAGGGTTCTTGGTGATACCAGTTACCAATACTTCGACATCTGTTGTTGCATTGGACTCGATAGCTGAAACAGTGTTAACGAACCTGGCATTCAGCCACTTGTTTGATGGTGGCCTTAATTCCAGAATAGATCTCCAGTTGTAGATAGAACCAGATGATCCAGTTACCCAGCCAGTGAATCTGTCTGCACGGTATGCCTCTATATTGGTCCTGAAGTACAGAACATCATATGGCAGATCGTATGCGATCGCTGCCTGAGCGTCCAGTATGAGGTTTAGCCTGGCATCTTCGTCTCCGGTCTCCCTTGCCTCATCAATGATGGCATCGAAACTGGAGTTCTTATATCCGGGGTAATTCTGTCCCTCTGCTGCTGTGCTGGAGTGGAAGAAAGCATACAGGAAATCAGTTGGATCACTACCGATCCTCCATCCAAGGATGTACATGTCAAAGTCTCGTGTATCGATGTGGTT
>JAGLQE010000373.1 GCA_023137005.1 Thermoplasmata archaeon | reverse complement strand
CAGTTCAATGCCGATGCCGCTCGCCTTCTTGCCTCGGTGGACCACATTGGAGGCGTGAACCAGGGCTTTGGATGGAATACAGCCGCGGATGAGACAGGCACCGCCAACTCTACCCTTCTCGATCAAAATAACTTTCTTATTGGATTTCGCAAGCTCGAGGGCGGCAGTGTAGCCGCCGGAGCCAGCTCCGATAATTATCACATCGGTATCTCTCATACTTCACCAAGGATATTGTAATTTAGGGCTTTTCACTTGCCCTAAATTAGGTGCGGGGAAAGGGATTCGAACCCTCGAACCACTAAGGACAGGATAGCTTATCCATCCTATCAATGAACTCTTATAGACTTTAGATCTTAAGTCCTGCGCCGTTGGCCAGGCTTGGCTATCCCCGCATCTGGATTCCCAGTGGATCGGCATTGACCTGTAAAAACTACTACTAATAAAATCTTTGTTAGGTGAATTACCTATTTCTCCACCTTCTTCTTCAATTCCTGAAGCTTGTGCAGGGCTTCCATGGGCGTCATGTGGTCTGGATCAAGATCCTTCAGCTCCTTGATAGCCGGGCTATCTTCCATCATCTGATCATAGAGGACGAGCTGGGTGTATTGCCTTCTCTTTCCCTTTCGTGGCCTGCCCTCCTCCAGCTCCACGATAGCCTCCTCCTCCATGCGCTTCAATATCTCCTTGGCCCGTTGCACCACCTCGATGGGCAGGCCAGCCAGCTTGGCCACCTGAACACCATAACTGCGGTTCGTGCTTCCGGGTATGACCTTTCTGAGGAATACGATATCATCTTTATCTTCCTTGACCGCGATATTGTAATTTACCACTCCGCTCAGCAATTCCTCCAGCTCGGTGAGATGATGGTAATGGGTGGCGAAGATCGTCTTGGCTCCCACCCTCTTGCTCTCGATGTACTCGGCCACTGCCCACGCGATGCTCAGACCGTCAAAGGTGCTGGTCCCCCGGCCGATCTCGTCAAGGATTATCAGACTCCGTTTGGTCGCGGAGTTCAGGATATTGGCCACCTCGGTCATCTCCACCATGAAAGTTGACTGGCCATGGGTCAGATCATCATACGCTCCCACCCGGGTGAATATTCTATCGACGATGCCGATACTGGCACTTTTAGCTGGTACAAAACTACCGATATGAGCTAAAAGCGTGATGAGCGCGGCTTGCCTCATATAAGTGGATTTGCCTGCCATATTGGGACCCGTGAGTATCATTAACCGATTTTTCTTAATATCCATCTTCACGTCATTGGGAATGAATCTCTCGGACATCATCCTCTCGACCACTGGATGCCGCCCATCGATGATAGTGAGTCGATTATCTTTCTCCATCTTCGGTCTGGAATATCGGTATAATTCGGATATTTCGGCCATGGATGCCAGTGTGTCCAGGTTTCCGATGGCCCGGGCAGTTGTCTGAAGTCTTGAGGAATGCTCGGCCACCCATTTACGAATATCGCAGAATATCTCATATTCCATGGCTACCAGTCGGTCATTGGCCGATAGTATCTGTGCCTCTTTCTCCTTCAACTCAGGGGTGATGAACCTCTCAGCATTGCTGAGAGTTTGCTTCCGGATATAGTTCTCGGGAACCTTGTCCGCGTGGAGGCGTGTGACCTCCAGGAAATAGCCAAAGACCTTGTTGTACTTGATCTTGAGTGACTTGATCCCGGTTCGTTCGCGTTCCTCCTTTTCCAGGTTGGCCACCCATTTCTTACCACTGGATGCCAATTCCTTCAGCTCATCCAGTTCTTCATTGAATCCCACTTTGATAAGGCCGCCATCCTTCAATCCGAGCGGGGGATTGTCCACGATGCCCTTTTCCAGCATACTGGCCAGTTCTTCCACCGGGTCTAGGGAATCCAGAGAACCATGTAGTTTCTTGGGAAGGTCCAGACCATCAAATATCGCGATGATGCTGGGGATCATGTGGAGGGAATCCTTCAAGGCCTGAAGATCTCGCCCATTGGCACTTCCGTGAACCGCTCTGGAGACCAGCCTTTCGATGTCGCGCACTTCTTTGCAATAATCCCTGAGCTCGGAGCGCGTGAGTCGATCATCGGCCAGCCACTCCACAGAGTCGAGTCTTTCATTTATCTCTCCGATGTCCTGCAGGGGCTGTGCCAGCCATTGCCTAATGAGCCTCGAACCCATCGGGGTTCGAGTCTTATCAATGAGCTCTATCAGGGTGAACTTCTCGCCATGGTCGCGGATGTTCTTGAATATCTCCAGGTTACGAAGCGTGGTCGCATCCAGCACCATGTAATCCCTGATGCCGTATGTTCGCAGGGTGCTGATCTGCCCCAGGCCGGCCATCTGCATATTTTCTAGATACATTATGACGGCTCCGGCAGAGACTATGGCCAGTGGCAATTCTCCACATCCATAGCCCTTGAGTGTCTTTGCCTTGAACAGATCAAGTAACCTGGCCTCCGCCTTTTTCAATTGAAAGTTATCATCATCCACTTTGGTCAAGGGCGCGCTTAGGTCATTTCCGACGAGCTCTTCCAGCACATCCTCCATCCCACGCGGGAAGATGATCTCCGATGGCTGGAATCGTATCAGTTCATTGCGTAGAACATCTTCTTCACCCTTTCCTATCTGGGTGGTCATGAACTCGCCCGTGGAAATGTCCACCAGTGATAGTCCAAACCCCTCCTTCCCCCCGCATACCGAGGCCAGGAAATTATTCGCACTGCTGGCCAGCATAGAATCCTCGACCACGGTCCCTGGAGAAACAAGGCGCACGACCGCCCTCTTCACTATGCCCTTCGCCTTCTTTGGGTCCTCCATCTGCTCGCATATGGCCACCTTGTAGCCCGCCTTCACCATTTTGTGAAGGTAGGCGTCCAGCGCGTGGTAGGGAATGCCCGCAAGAGGAATGTCCTTGCCCTTTTCACGACCTCGTTTGGTTAGGGTTATGCCCAGGGTTTTGGCTGTGATGACAGCATCCTCGGCAAAGGTCTCGTAGAAGTCCCCCATTCGGAAAAATAGAATTGCTTCTGGATGCTTACTCTTGATCTCGAAGTATTGCTTCATCATTGGGGTATCGCCCTTCTGCGAACCCCGAGTATCGCCTTTATTGTCTCCCATTATGGAGGTGAATGGAGTGGAGATATTAAGCTTTCACTGGTAAATGCACATGATCAGCCCAGCTCCTTCAGCATCTTGTTCATCTCATCCGCATGCTTGTGCTCGATCAACTTGACATTCACCTTTCCCACATCTGGCAGGTTCAGAAGTGCGACTTTCGCATCATAGGCTAATTTCATACCGATGGGACATGATGGATCGGTCGGGGTGACAATGATGGAGATATTGTCATCTTTAACCTCAATTTGGGTAACCAGGCCCATCTCGTAGATGCTCTTACCACTCTGCTTCTCAATGACCGTGTTCAAAACCTTTATGACCTCTTCCTCAGTTATGCTGGCCATGGTAGATACTCCATCAAACACCCTACCTGAACTTCCCTATGATTATCAGCAGGTCTCCAACAGTCACGGTCTGAACTTCCTCTCCATCGATCGTCGGAACCTTGATGATCTCCACCATGTCGCTTTCTATCTTCACCATTTCTCCAGACAAAAGTTTGATGTCCAGTTCGCCTGTTTCTATCGCCCTGGCCGCCTCTACGGGATCCAGTTTGGCTAGAATTTCAACTATATGCTTCGCATTCTGCTTGAACTTCGGCCCCATGACAGAGTGCTTGGGCTTGATAGCTATCGGGGTTTCCTCGAGTTTCCTCTCGCCCAGCATGAGAACATCCGATGCCTTCAGTGTGCCAGCAATGTCATCCTCGCAACCAAGTAATATATTCACCTTCTCGCCGATGATCTCCAGAACTCCCAGCTCGGCATTGAGGGCCATGCCCTTTTCGGATTTCCAGTTCCTGACGGCAGCGATGATATCCTTCAATATCTCGCCCTTCTCATGCTCGCCTGGTTCTTCTATCGAAGTGCCAGGCCATTCAGAGACCGTGATGCTCTTTTCTCCATCCAGCTCCTTGTAATATAATTCATAGATCTCGTCCGCTATATGCGGGATGATGGGTGCCAGCATCTTGGTGGTTCCCAGCCCGATCTCGTACAATGTAAGACCCAGGGCATCGTCCTCCTCCATGCTCCGGTGCTTGACCATTTCGAGATAATGGTCGGCCAGCTCATGCCAGACAAAATGCTCCAGCTCCTTGATCGCCCTGTCGAACCTGAATTCTTCAAAGTGCCTCGTGACACTTTGAACCAGCTTGGAATACTTGGTCAGTATCCACTTGTCCGATGTCCTGAATTGATCGGGGGTGGCATTCATGCCAGCTCTGGCGGCCTTGCTGATGAACTTGTGAATGTTCCATAGCTTGGCATTGAACCTTGTGCCGTGAACGATCTCCTTGACCCTGACTGCCGTATCTTCTCCTATCGGGACTGTCGAGCTGTAATATCTCCAGGCATCCGTGCCGTACTCATCCAGGAGATCCAAAGGATCTATCACATTGCCGTCCGAAGCGTGCATGGGCTTGCCATCTGGCCCCAGTATGAAACCATCGATCATCATGCTCTCCCAGGGCTTGCCGCCAGCCAGGTAATTACTTCTGAGCATGGTGTAAAAGGCCCATGTGCGTATGATATCATGAGCTTGCGTCCGCAAGCTCATGGGGAATATTTTCTTGAACAATTCCTCATCCCTCTGCCAGAATGAACAATATAACGGCGAGATACTGGAATCCATCCAGGTATCGAAAACCTCCTCACAGCCCGTTAGTTCGCTCTCGCAATCCGGGCACTTGTCAACAGGCGGAGTGTCAACTGTTGGATCAACATAACAATCCTTCTCCGCTGGCAGAACCACCTCTCCACAGGAATTACATTCCCAGATAGGAATGGGCGTGGCAAAATACCTCTGCCTGGATATGACCCAGTCCCTGTTGATGGAATTGATCCAATCTAAAAGGCGTATTTTCATGAAGTCCGGGTTCCAGTCAAGCTCATTGGCCATCTTCACCATGTCCTCCCTGGCATCCAGTGTCTTGAGGAACCATTGAGGGGTCTGTATGAACTCGATGGATGCGTGGCATCTCCAACATCCTCCAGTGCTGTGCTCCATGGGCTCTTGCTTGATCAGTAGACCATCTTTCTTCAGGTCGTCTATCATGGCCTCTCTTGCCTTCTCGATCTCCATGCCCACGTACTTGCCAGCCAGCTCGGTCATGAGCCCATTCTCGTCAATGCCCTTCTCGATGGACAGGTTATATTTGTAGATCCATTCCAGATCCTCCTTGTCCCCGATGGAGCATACCATGACCACCCCGGTACCGAACTCGGGATCGACCTTTGGGTCGGCCACGATCTCCACCTCTTTTCCGTAGATGGGAGTAATAAGCTTCTTTCCAATGAGGTGCTGTTTTTCCTCATCCTTTGGGCTGATGACGATCATCTGGCACGCGCATATGAGTTCCGGCCTGGTGGTCGCGATAAGAACATCCTCGTCCATGTCCTTGACACCGAAATGAATGTAATTGAGATTGGTCTTTTTCTCCTGATATTCGACCTCGGCATCTGCCAGGGCCGTGCCACATCGTGGGCACCAGTTGACCGGAGCCAGTCCCTTGTAAATAAGCCCGCGTTTGTAAAGCTTGATGAATGATATCTGAGTAAGTCTGCGATAATACTCCGCGTCCGTTCTGTAGAAAATAGACGGATCCATGGAATCTCCCAGCAATTTGAACTGGTCTGTGATAAGATCTATT
>JAGLQE010000372.1 GCA_023137005.1 Thermoplasmata archaeon | reverse complement strand
TCTTCAGGTTCCATTCACCAGCAGCCCCGAAGACCACAAGATCATGTTCGGCCGCCTCTTCCACTATGGCGTCCTCCACACTCTTGCTCTCTACAACCTTTTTCGTGTACTCCACCTCGTGGATCTGGCATATCTGGCAGAGCTTGTCTGCATATTTTTCCTCTTCGGCCTTGCCCGCATCGTCCGCACTTGCGCTGAATATGGTAATATGTGAGTAATCCTGCTTGGCTATCAAGACTGCATAGCTGGTCGCATAGCTCGAATGCCACATGGGGGTGGAAACGACGAGTATCTTTTTGACCTCCTTGCTCAGTTCCTGGGATTTGAATACCACCACATCGCAATTGGCCTTCTGGACCAATGCATCGATATTATGCCCGAATATATGCCCTGTCTTATTCTGGCCTCTCCAGCCAATTATTGTCAGATTGATATCCTCCTCATTTATGGTATCCTGTATCGCGTCCGAAGCCAGGCGGGAGATCAAAACCTTGCTCTTGCATTTTATACCCTCTCTGTCCAGTATCTTCTTGAGTTTATCAACCACTTTGATATGCGGTGCAAGTTCCTTGAAGCTCATGGAATCCAGTGGCACTCCTCTGTCCATCTCTATGACCTTGATGAGGTGGATCTCCGCATTTTCCACTCTGGCAACCAGGGCGGCGAACTTGACCAGGTTCTTCTCCTCCTCTCCGGTGACGGGAACCAGTATCTTGTATTCCTTGTCCTTCTTCCTCTGATCTTTCCTCTCGGCTATCGCATCTGGATGTTCGCCCCTCTCTATCTTCTCTATTTTCTCTTTTCCTCCATACAGATAGAATGCCATCAGCCCGATCTCTATCCACACGACGGCTATGACCCAGGCCATTGGGAACTCCCACCACAGGCCTATGGCTAGCACGAACTTGGTGCCTAATCCGACTATCGGGATCCAGGGGAAGAAAGGCATCATATAATGACGCTTGATATCCGGCCTCTTGTACCTGAGCGTGATGACAGCCAGGTTCACGAATAAGAAGAGCAGGAGGAACATGATGTCAGCGGAAGCGGCAATATCCTCTATGGGAAGGAACAATGTCATTGCTATGACGATGGCCCCACTGGTGAATATGGCCGTACTCGGTGTATTATTCTTTTTGTTAAGCTTACCAAAAGAATCCGGTAGGGCCCCATCACGTCCCATCGCGAATGACACCCTTGATGAAGAAAATAGAGTGGAGTTAATAGCAGCTAGCGTACCAAGGATAACACCGGTCGCAACCAATAGGATCCCATATTTCGGTATGGTGATCTTAGCAACCTCGGCCACGACATCGTCTCCCGCAATAGTATGCCCGATCGTTGTCCAGTCAACCACACCCACACAAACAATGGCCACCAATACGA
Source organism: Thermoplasmata archaeon (assembly GCA_023137005.1). Lineage (GTDB taxonomy): Archaea > Thermoplasmatota > Thermoplasmata > SG8-5 > JAGLSY01 > JAGLSY01. The sequence continues at coordinate 664 of JAGLQE010000372.1, read as the reverse complement.
ATATTATGGTTGATATAACAATACACATCCAGCTCGCCTTTGGCACGTTCTTGAGAGGGTCTATGCATTCCTCACTGCATTGGGAAATGATCTCATAACCCTCGAACACTATGAAAGTGAATCCCATGGCGATCAGGATGGACCCCCAGCCATTTGGTATCGGATTGCTGATGACCGAGGTTACATCTCCTCCATGCGCTCCTGGACTCTGAATTATGTAAATGATCCCAGATATGATGAAGGTGGAGATGATCGCGATGAGGACCATGGTGATGTAAATACTGGACTTGCCAGTCTCCTTGGTTCCCCTGTAATTTATCATGATGAATATAAGACATACCGCCACCGCCATTGCCTTTACAAGAAGATCCGCATCGAAGGGTATGGCTACCTCATTCGCCTCCAGGATCCACATAACTCCCTTTCCAAAACCAAATACATAGAAGCTGGTCACGATACAATGGCCGAACCACGACATCCAGCCAGCCAGGAAACCAAAGGGCTGTGGCATTCCTTCCTTCACCCACAGATATCCTCCTCCAGTATCGGGAAACGCACTGCTCAGTTCGGCATAGGCCATGGCCGTGAAGACCGTGACTATGAAATTGAGAACAAAGACCAGCACAAGGCCAGGTCCAGCTATCTCCAGACCAAAGCCCACCAA
>JAGLQE010000371.1 GCA_023137005.1 Thermoplasmata archaeon | reverse complement strand
TGCTTCTTTTCCACATTGACCTCAATGGGCATGCCATTGACGTCGATGCAAAGCGGGAACATCACATTGTATCCGTTCTGCCTCCTGAAACGGGCGGCGAAATCAATATGGGTATAGTGAATGGCATGACCAACATGGAGGGGGCCAGATGCGTATCTGGGGGGATTGTCAATACTGTATACCGGGGCATCGGACTCCTTGTCGAAATGATATAGTTTCCACTCTTCCCAAAGGCCCTGCCATTTTTCCTCGATGATCTTTCTATCGTATTCTGTCATATTATCCCCTACTGGATATTGCTTCCTGGATCGTCCATGATCCAGGCTTGTCTGTGATATAAAGAACAATATATAACATTAATGTAAAGGCGGGTCTACCCCTCCTTTGAATATCCTGATCAATCTGCTGTCACGAGTGACGTGGTGGCGATGATGCCTGGCACATTGCGAATATCATTTATGATGACCTTTCTGACCGCCTTGAGGTTCTTGGCCTCCACCCGACAAATAAGATCGTATTGGCCGAAGACCTCTCTGATACCCTCGACTTCCTTAATCTCGGACAGGGCATTGTAGAGATCATCCTCTTTATTGGCCTCCGCGTTTATCAAAACAAAGCATGTTAACATATTAAACTCCCAACCTGTGTAAACATGAAAGATGTAAATACTTATCTGCTAAAAATTGGCAGTCATCTTATCGGCAAAGCATTAACTCTTTGAACATGCCCCGTCCAGACTATTCCATTAAATATTAGCAGGCGGGCGGGGTACTGTTATTGATGTGTTAGCAAGTGACAAGATGAGCCAGTAGAAAAATTACACCTCGCGAGCTTGCGCGAGGTGTGTAAACAGAACCCTGCCTGGAGGGCGGGGGCTTTTAGCTAAAGCTAATAAAAAATAAAATCAGAAAATAGAAAAAGGTGGGGAAGGCAATTAACCTTCCCCATTCTTTGTTTTTAGCCTTTCGCTTACTCCATTGGTGGTGGTGGTGGAGTCTGCTCTGTTGTTTCCTCTGGGAAAGAGGTCTGTGGTGTGTATTCTGTCTGTGTCTCTACCCCATTCTTTGGGTTGGCCTTCTTGTACTTCTTCACATGGATCGCTGTGTAGGCGATCAGGCAGATAGCCGCGATCAGTACCAGAATTATCAGAGAATAATAGAACTGTCCGATGACAGTTCCGCCAAGTCCTGTTGACTTCAAGGACACATAGTGGTCTGCCTCGCCTGACCAAAGGTCAGGGCCATTTCCGAAGGAATCAATATAATTCACGGTAAATCCTACGACATAGACATGGCCACTTGACATATCCTTATTGGCCTTCATTGAAACTTCGACCTCGATACTGGCACCTGGTGCGATGTCAGCCAAATACATTGGCAGAGCGTCGGCAGCTGGCGTAGCTAGGTCTCCATTGATATCATCTCCTCCGCCTCCGATGTTCGCCATGTTCAATACAACGTTCCTGGCTGTGTCATCACCGTTGTTGGTGATGGTCATGGTCAGGGTGAAGTCCGCTCCATTCTTGATCTCGCCAGGGGCCACTGCTGTGACCTCGAGCTTTGGACCAACACCGGTTATGGTGATCCTTGCATTGAGTACTGTCTCAACTGCCTCTCCCATATCATCATTGACACCAATTATGGTTATTGGGACTGAGTGAACACCTGCACTGATGCCTGGCTTCAGGTTAACCCTGAGGATCACAGATTCTGTGTCATCAGCATCCAAGGTGCCGAGTATGGCCTCTTCTGAGAAGGGGGCTGTCGGGTCAATGACATTCAGGAAGGGTGAAGTGGCTGTGTTGGTCTCCAGCTTCACTATCATGTTAATGAAGTCGATATTCCCGAAATTCTGCACATCCAATGTAAGGGGGTTGTCCACAAGCCTTCCTCCAAGTGAGAGTGGGTTCCGGCTCGTGATCATGAGGTCCAATGCACTGTCTGTTACAGTGACCATTATGTATGGTCCCTCTACGGTGCTTGTGTCTGCGTCGAAGGGGGTGCCAAAGTTCACACGTGGCTCATAAAGATCTTTATTATTATCCCACACCCAGTCTATGGTCACATCTTCATACGATGCTGTGTCAGGATCATAGTACATTCCATCACATTTGAACATGATCTTGTGCACGCCTTCTGGTATGAATATATTAATTCCAATTTCCATATCCACGGTCACACTGTCTCCAATGTCTATGTCCCCTATAATTAGCCAATTGTAGGTAACTGTACCTTCATTTTCCCAGTGATCGGCAGGAGAGGTTGTGAATCCATTGGTATTCGCATCGATCTGCACCTTCATATCAAGAAGGTCAACGGTTCCAACATTTGTGAAGGTCAATGACCAAGTAGCCTTTGAAGTCCCCTGTGCCAGTGTGTCGGTTCCTACAGAAACCTCAAGCATTGGCAGGTCACCGACCGTGAAGGTCATCTCACCTGTCTCTGTGTACTCTACACCATTGATCGTGTAGGTAACCTCGTATGGGCCAGTATATTCTCCCTTATCTTTTGAAGAGGATACTGAAAGAATGAGCTGGATGCCCCATGGATCTGACGGTGCGTCATCGGACTTTGTGATGGTCGAGCCTGCTACTCCGAACCAGATAAATGCTGTGTCTGGGAGAGTGATAGATAGCTCAATATCCTCTATTGGTCCTGCTATATTATTGTCAAAGTCAACATTGATGTTCCTCTCAACATTGAGATCACCCGGGACGAGGTTGTTGATATCTGGAACAATAATTCTGTTCTTGATATCGAAGTGAATGAAACCAACAAAGGTCTTTGAATCACCAATGTTTGTCTCGTACTCTAGGGTGACTGTCAGATTGTATGTACCTGGGACAGCATTGCCTTTAACATCGAATTGGAAACCATTGAATGTATGGGAATTTCCGTCACTGATGGTCCATTCATCATCCACTCTGTTTGGATTCCAATCAGAAATTGGAGTGGTGACGGTATCGCCATCCACATCTCTCAATTGAGTGCTGACCGAAAGGTTGGCCCATGATATTGGCTGATCGTCGGTCATTATATCTGCAACGCCATTCCTATTCCATATTGTGATCCAGAATGTCACGTCCTGACTTCCTGGGAATATGTGTTTGTTGTCAAGGCTCGTGTCCGAGATCAAAATGTCTCGATCATCTTCTGGGTTTATTATATCCGCACCAGCCAGTGGTAGCAATGCCGAGAATCCTGTGAGGACCATGGCAGCCACGATGACCAGTGACATAATTTTTCCTATATCTCTCATTTAAATCACCTTATTTTTCATTTATTATTTATCTTATTATTGCAATATCCTATGTTTTGACCATTTTATAATATTGCTCTTCCATTGAATCACTCTAAAATCTAGGCAATATATAATGGTTTTGTAGGTTCTATATATATTATCTATTCCTAGAGACATATGCCCGCTCCAGTATCATTGAACTGAGTCGGCACATCTATGACATATTATTTATAAGCAAAATCCAATCACTATCTGATGTCAGGATTCCAGAGACCCCGTGGAACGCGGGATTTTCCACCAGAGGAGATGGAGCAGAGGCGCTATGTTGAATCAAAGCTCAGACAGGTAGCCCATTCCTTCAACTTCGGAGAGGTCATGACACCCACCTTCGAGAATACGGAATTGTTCATTGCCAAGTCTGGCCCTGCCATAATTGATGAGATATATGCTTTCAAGGATAAAGGTGATAGAGAGATATCCCTGAGACCTGAATTAACGGCCGCGGTCATGCGCTATTATGTGAATGAACTGCACACCAGGCCCAAGCCCCTCAAGCTTTACTATATGGGTAATTGCTTCAGATACGAAAGGCCGCAGAAAGGCAGGTACAGGGAATTCTTCCAATTCGGAGCAGAGATTATCGGAGCACGATCCCTGGAGGCAGATGCGGAGATACTGGCTCTCGCCCATGCCTGTGTGATGGGATCTGGGGCCAAGATATCGGACTTCAGGATAGGGCATCTGGGGATCCTGGAAGCACTGTTCAACAAATACGAGATCGCCAAGGGTTTTCAGACCAATATACGACGGTATCTGGATAAGAGGGATTTTGACAGCATGTTCACTTACTTCTCCAAAAGTTCACTTGATCCAGCCGCACTGGATGCACTGACCGAGATAGTGGGTGTTCAAGGCTCCCCATCCCATGTGATCAAAAAGGCAGAGGATTACCTGAGTGAAGATTGTGATCCGATCATCTACCTGAAGGATCTGATCGAGTGGTTGAACGCATATGGGATCCAGGACAACCAAGTATCGAT
>JAGLQE010000370.1 GCA_023137005.1 Thermoplasmata archaeon | reverse complement strand
CTGGCCACTCGGTTACCGAGGCCATGATTTTCTTCAGGCGGGGCATGTTCAAAGAGTTGATGCTTTGCTTGTCCTCCGCCCAATAACCAATGTTCGAGCGAGCAGGTGAGGGCGAGTTTTCCTTTTGGATTGGAAACCTTGTTCTTTTGGAGCCCGAGCCAGCACAGCGAGAAGCAAAAGAAAAGGCTTCCCGGGGCATTAGTTCAAAGAGTTAATGCTTAGCTGATAGTGTGTTTCCCGCCCATGAACTTCCTCAGGACCTCGGGGATCGTGATGGTTCCATCCTCGTTCTGGTAATTCTCCAGGATGGCGACCATTGTTCTTGATGTTGCCAGGGCCGTGTTGTTCAGTGTGTGGGGAGTTGTTTTCTCGCCTCCGCCCACCTTGCCCATACGGATTCCGAGCCTTCTAGCCTGGTAATCCGTACAATTGGAGCATGATGCCACTTCCCCGTACTTGTCCTGCCTGGGGAACCAGACCTCGACATCGTATTTCTTGGCGGCAAGATTTCCAATGTCGCCGGTGCAGACATTGACCACCCTATACGGTAATCCGAGTAATTGGTACATCTCCTCGGTATTGGCTAATAATTCTTCGTGCAATGCCCAGGAATCCTCCGGCTTGCAGAAAATGAATTGCTCTATCTTATTGAACTGGTGCATTCTGAAAAGTCCCTTGGTATCCACACCATGAGCCCCTATTTCTTTACGGAAGCATGGGGAGAATCCAACGAATTTCCTCGGCATGTCCTCCTCGGCCAGTATCTCGCCCTGGAACATGGCGGCCATCGGATGCTCGGATGTGGCAATGAGATAGAGATCTTCGCCCTCTATCTTGTACATGACGTCCTCGAAGTCGCCCATATCGGTCACGCCCTCGTAGGGTTCGCGTTTCAGCATGAAGGGGGGCTCGACCAGGAGGTATCCTTTGGATATCATGAACTCCACTGCGAAATTGATGATGGCAAGATCAAGCAATGCCAGGTCTCCCATCAGGTAATTGAAGCCCGCGCCCGAGACCTTGCCCGCCCTCTCGAAATCCGCAATTCCAAGGGCCTCGGCCAGCTCGGCATGTGGTTTTAACTCGAATGTCTTATCCGGGATGTCGCCCCATGTCTTTATCGCGACATTCACGGTGTCATCCTCACCCACCGGCACACTCTCATGCAGGATATTGGGTAACCGCATCATGCCATGGTCTATCTTCTCACGGAGAGTGGTGTTTGTGGCATCCAGCTTCTCGATCTCATCCTTGAGGTCTTTCATCTGGGTTATTACGGCAGATGCATCCTGGCCAGATTTCTTCATCTGGGCTATCTCGGGTGCCATCTTATTCCTCTGGGCCTTCAGCTGGTCAGCGTCTTTCAGGTTCTGGCGCCATTCCTTGTCCTGGGAAATGAGG
>JAGLQE010000037.1 GCA_023137005.1 Thermoplasmata archaeon | reverse complement strand
GCGCTGGCTGAATACAGAAGGGCCAGCATGAATGATTTGGCCAATTCCACTGTCACTTCGGCAGTCCCGTATATCTGGGCAATTTCCAATACCGTTATCAGATAGTAAAGGGAAACCGCAAGCCAGGTGGCTAGCAATGCCGCGACATATTTTCCCACAAATATCGAGTTCTGCCGCTGAGGGGTCGGGAACAATATCAATCCTGTTCTGTTCTCGAACTCACTGGATATGGAATCACCAGTGAACATCGCTGCAGAGATTATGATCAGAAGGGTTATGAAGCCAAGATTACTGGTCGCAAAGCCATTTGCAGTTTCAGCATAATCGACATCAAAAGCTAGCGGGACCACGTAGAATATGACTGGTAGCAGGATGGCCAGAAGCATCACGATCATTATTCGTTTCTTCTTCCAGTTCTTTGTGAACTCGAACTTGACATTGAGGCAAACGTGCTTGAGGTCAGATATCACATCATCTTTGAAGGAGGTCATATTGAGTTCACCCCCTTCTCGTCACTCATGACAGAAACATAATAATCCTCCAGATTGGCAACTTCCGGTGCAAAACAGGATATCTTCAATCCCATGCCTATTAGCTGGGTCAGTATCGCATTACTTGTCTCTGGTTTTCCATCGAAGCCAAGGATGAGGTTGCCGTTCTTTCTCTCCACACTTCCTATCTTTTCCAGAGCATTGATCTTGGCCAGTATGTCATCGGTCAATGGGTTGAGAGTGCTCAGAGTGATGGTCGTCATGGTCATTTTTTTGGTAATATTATCCACAGTGTCATAGGCCAGTATCTTTGAGCCATCAAGGAATATCACAGAGTCGCAAGTCTCGGAGACCTCATGCATTAGATGGGAACTGAGGAATATAGTAATTCCATCCCTCTGGAACTGCTTTATCATCATCCGGATCTCCTTGATACCCTTGGGATCAAGACCTATGACTGGCTCATCCAGGATAAGTATCTCGGGTTCATGGAGAATGGCATTGGCAATTGCCAGACGTCTCTGCATACCTGTGCTGAAGGATCCGATCTTCTTGTGCTGCCAATCCTGAAGTTTCACCTTTGCCAGTACCTCAAGGATCCTCTCTTCTATCTTCGCCTTATCCATACCGTGGATCTTTCCAAAGTAGGTCAGAAGATCATTGGGAGTTAGGTAATCGTAAATACCCGGTACCTCAATAAGAGCACCAACTGGCTTCATCGCTTCCTTCGGGTTCTTTGTCACATCCACACCGTTTATGAATGCTCGGCCAGATGTCGGGGTAAGAAGATTGGTCAGTATCTTGATGGTGGTGGTCTTTCCAGAGCCATTGGGCCCCAGATAACCTACGATATCCCCTCTTTTAACTTTGAAGGATATATTATCCAGCACCTTGACACCTTTGACATATTCCTTGTCAAGGCCCTCGATCACTATCGCATAATCTTCGGAACTGACCGTGTCTGCTTTTGTATCATCTTGAACATCATCGTGAACACTTTGGTCCACAGTCATTTCTGGTATTTCTGCTTCCATTTACATCACCTGCCTATTCATCATTATGATTTTCAAAGCCAGCCAAGATCTTCATGGCAAATGCCTTCATCTGGTCTGCTTTTGTGATCCCTATCATACCCATATTCTCATCACCCATGACCATGAGAAGATCTCCAGCCTCTATCCCAAATACCTCTCTAGCTTCCTTTGGGATGACTATCTGGCCTCGCTCACCGACCTTCACTGT
>JAGLQE010000369.1 GCA_023137005.1 Thermoplasmata archaeon | reverse complement strand
ATCATGATATCCGCCGAGTATGAGCTGGCATTGAGAAGGGCCTCACGAGCTGGACTCATAGAATATGTGCCAGGGGCTGAGAACTTCAAGATACAGGGCGAGGATAAATTGTCCAGCGGCCAGAAGGCGGGGCTGGAAAAGATATCGGAGTTCATGGCCAAGTTCAATGGGACGGGGAGCCAATCATGCCTTGAGATTGCGGTATTCGATACCCTGGACCTGATCTATGTCTATCCCGTGGAGGATGAGAGTAAGCTCACTGATAAAGAGGGGAGAGTGCTACCGGATGTCCACCTGCTTCCAAAGGGCAGTAATGCCAAGGACCTGGCCTACAAAGTTCACACGGACCTTGGGGACAAGTTCATCAGGGCGATCGATGCTCGGACGAAACGCGTCATCGGGCAGGATCATGAGCTGAACAATTGCGATGTCATAACTATTATTTCCGGGAGGTAGCACCCCAAATATTCAATACAAGAAAAAGATTGATGAGTTGGAGGAAATGTGACAATGACATCCTGGAAAGTAAGATTGCTGACAGCTTCGTATTCACGAATGGATGATGTCACTGTTGAATTGTTTGGAAAGACCGATGATGGTCGTTCCATCACCGTCAGATACAGGGGATTCAAGCCATATTTTTATCTGGTCGAGCCACCCTCCGGCATACTGGCAGACCTTAGGGGCGATGACATCGTCCTGAATGTGGAGGATGATATCGAATTATTTTATAATGGAGGTCCAAGAAGATGTGCCAAGATCACAATAAAATACCCCTGGATGGTCCCGGATTATCGTAAAAGGTTCGGGCCCCCGACCGTGCTGGCGGCTGATATCCCATTCCATCACCGCTTCATCTACGATATGGACCTGGGGAGCTGTTTCGAGGTCATTGGAGAGGAAGTGGATGGGAGCAATTACACAACAGACATCGTTGTGGAAGCCAGCGAGTTCAAGGATACCGAGGCCTTCAAGCCTGACCTGAAGATACTCAGCTTCGATATCGAGAACAGCATAGCGACCAAGGAGATCTACACCATCTGCTACTCCCTCACTGGCGGGGGAAGTGATAAAATTACTAATCACAGCCTGGCAGGTACGGAAAAGAGCATTTTGGAGGGTTTTGTATCTGCTATCAAGAATGAGGATCCAGATGTCATAACAGGCTACAATATCGATGGCTACGATATTCCCATGGTACTGGAAAGGGCCGAGAAGCACAGGGTGAAGGTCGATATCGGAAGGAATTTCAATGAGCTAAGAGCGGTTGGAGGAAGATTCTGGCGCCTTAATGGAAGGATAATAGCCGATGCCTGGTGGAATGCCAAGAAAGAACTCAGGCCGAAGAAGGAAACCCTCAATGCAGTGGCCATGCAGGTCCTCGGAGAGGAAAAGCACGATGTCAACCCTATCAAAATAGATGAGGAATGGGCTGCTGATAAGGAAAAGGTCATCAAATATTGCAAGAAGGATGCTGAACTCGCCCTGAAGATACTGCAGTATATCGCGGTCTTGGAGAAAGATATGGATCTGGCCACTGTTTCGAAGCTACCACTGGATGATATCATCAATGGACGAACATCCACCCTAATAGACTCTATTTTGATAAGGGAGGCTGACAAGAACGATATAGGGGTGCCAGTCACAGCCGGACACAAAAAGACATCCAAGATAGAGGGAGGGTATGTGCACACCATCGACCCGGGATTGTACGAGTGGGTGTGTGTCCTGGATTTCAAATCCATGTATCCCAGCCTCATTATAGCCAAGAATATCTGTTTCACCACCCTGAGTCCAGATGGCACGATAAAGAGCCCGGAAGAGGGCGTGAGCTACCTTGATAAGGACATCAAGGAGGGTTTGTTGCCCGGGGTGCTTGAAAAACTCATGGCCGAGAGGGATGAGACCAAGAAGAAACTGAAGACCGCGGAGACAGATGAGGAAAGGCGGTACTACGACGGACTACAATTCGCTATCAAGATACTGATGAATGCTTTCTACGGTGTGTTCGCTTCCGCCTTTTACAGATTCACCAATCCCAAGATAGGGGCCAGTATCACGGCCTTTGCCAGAGAGAATACAAAAGGTATAATCAGCCAGCTGGAATCAGAGGAGTTGAGGGTGGTTTACGGGGATACGGATTCTGTTTTCTTCCAATCCCCTGGCAATACCATGGACAAGGCCGTCGAGATAGGGAAATCAGTGGCTGAAAGGTACTCGAAAGAGGGAGCTATCCTGGAATTCGAGGGAATATACCACCCATTGTTCTCCCACGGGGCCAAGAAGCGGTATGTGGGAAAGGTGGTGTGGCCTGAAGAGAAGATCGTCATTCGAGGTTACGAAACACGCCGTACAGATTCCTTCACTCTCCAGAGCGAGGGGCTTACCAAGGTATTCGATCTGATCCTCGACCATGATACTGATGGAGCGGTCAGGTTGGCCCGTGATATCGTCACTGACACCATCAAGGAAAATACACCTGTCAAGGACCTGGTCATATCACGTTCTTGCAAGGAATTCAGGGCCTATAAAAATCCAGAGAATCAGACAACTGTCCAGACAGCCAAGAAGATAATGGAGCTGGGATACGAGTTCGTGCCCGGTATGAAGGTATCATGGGTGGTGACCAATGGAAGGGTATCCCCGTTGGAGGCTGAGCCCTGGATAGACGGGATGAAGTTCGAACACAAGCCGGATTACGAGTACTATGCCCGGAGGATGGCCATGACATTCGCCAGGATCACGGATGTATTCGGGTGGGACATGAACTCCCTGATGACCGGGACACAGCAAAAGACATTGTTCAGCGAGGGCTTTGGCGGTGATGGAGATATACCGGTCAAGAAGGAAAGGGTCGAGGTCAAGAAAACTGATAAGAAACTGACACTGGATGACTTCTTATAAATGCTTAGATATTCATCTATAGACGACTTTCTGTGAACACTTAGACCTCATCAATCTCGCTCAATGCCTTCCTACACTTCTCGATCCACAACTTCATACCCATCTCCTCGAACATTGATTGGGCTTTTTCAAGGTACTCGCGGGCCTTGCCTGGCTTGCCTTCAACTTTATGGAGGAGACCATATTCATGGAACAGCTTGGCCAGTTCTCTTTTATATCCAATCTTACTGAGGATGCCCTTGGCTTTTTCAAACTCCTCCTTGGCCTTATTCCAATCCCCCATATCCCGATGGACCATTCCAAGGACACGATGACTCTTACCTTCTCCCCTCTGTGCATTGGCCTCTATGGAGATCTCAACTGCTTTCTTTGCATTTTCCAGAGAGGTTTGAGGTTTTCCAAGGGCGAGATATACCTCTGCAAGGCCACAGTATGGATAGGTAGACTCTATCTTGTCTCCAACTTCCAAAAATATTTTCAAACTGCGCTCGTGAAATTCAAGAGACCTGGCCAGATCGTTCTTGCTATAATGCACATTGCCCAGCCTGATTAGGACACGCGCGATGCCATGTTTGTCACCTATACTTTCCCTGATCTCGAGGCTACGTTCATAAAGTTCCAGAGATTCCGCCAGATCACCCATGGAATGGCGCACATTACCTACATTGTTCAGAGACATCGCGATGCCCCATTTATACCCTATAGATTCCATCATCTCAAGGCCCCCCTGATAAAAATCCAGTGCTTTGGCAAGATCCCCCATGAAATTGTACACATTACCAATATTGCTCAATGATAGTGCGATGCCCTGCTTGTCCCCTATTCTCTCTTTGATCTCGAGGCTGAGTTCATAGAATTCAAGGGACTTGGCCATATCACCTATTTCATAGTGTAC
>JAGLQE010000368.1 GCA_023137005.1 Thermoplasmata archaeon | reverse complement strand
AAGCTATTGTATGGACAAAATATGGGGGCCCAGAAGTTCTTCAGCTCCAGGAAGTGGAAATACCAGTTCCCAAGGAAGATGAGGTCTTGATCAAGGTCCATGCAGCCTCCATAAATTCATGGGACCGTGAGCTCATGGAAAGTAGATCCATCTTTAATTTGGGAGGACGCTTGAAACCACCACACAGGATACTTGGCTGTGATGTGGCCGGACGGGTCGAGGCGGTTGGCAGCAATGCCAAACTGTTCAAGGTAGGCGACGAGGTATATGGAGATATATGTGGATCTGGATGGGGTGGTTTTGCAGAATATGTCTGCGCCCGTGAGAATATCTTGGCCTTGAAACATCCTGACATGACATTCGAGGAAGCTGCTGCCACACCTCAGGCTGGCTTGATGGCACTCAAAGCTCTCGATAAAGGCCAGATCAAGAAAGCAAAAAGAATATTGATCAACGGGGCGGGTGGTGGTGTGGGATCATTCGCTATCCAGATGGCTAAAACCCATGGTGTTCACATAACCTGTGTGGACAGCACGGATAAATTAGACTTCATGCGGTCAATGGGTGCGGACCATGTGATCGATCATACCAGAGAGGATTTCACAAAAAATGGGCAGTCGTATGACCTGATAATCGATGTAATTTCTCGACGGTCGGTCTTCGAATACAAGCGTGCATTAAGTCCTGAGGGAATATGTGTATTGATCGGTGGTTCTATGGGAAAAATCTTTCAGACCCTGTTCCTGGGCTCATGGATCATTGGACGTAGAAAATCATATCTCATGCTTCACACACCCAAGCCAGATAATCTGATAGCCATGAACGAGCTTTTCGAGTCTGGTAAAGTTGTACCGGTCATAGACAAATGCTACCAGTTAAGCGAGATTGCTGAAGCATTCAGATATTATGGACTAGGACAAGTAAAAGGAAAGATCGTCATCGTGGTCAAGAATGTCCTGCCATGATCTCCGCTAGTATCCGCCTTTCCGCCTTCCTCAAATGCTCTATTAGTGTTGGTTTGCTGATCTTCACCTTCTCAGACAATCGCTCACTGCTGATCCTTCTGGGGATGTCATAATAACCATGCTCATAGGCCGCGGCCAGCACCTCTCTTTGCTTTCCTGTCAATATAGTAAGGATGTCCTGCTTCTGATATGCTGCTTTTTTGAATGAGATATTTTTGATCTCGCCAACATGTGATCTGACCATTTCAACAAATTTCATGAGGTTTTGCTGAGCACCAATGAAGCTAACGATTATCCTGTCCTCCGATATCATGCTGGGTGTTGTGTAGATGAGATCCAGGTCAAGTTCGCTGTATGATTCATATCCTTTCACAATGCAGGTGTGTTTATTTCCTTCAGAACCCACGATGCTCAGTATCTCCATATTTCCGATGAATTCCAGATCATGGAT
>JAGLQE010000367.1 GCA_023137005.1 Thermoplasmata archaeon | reverse complement strand
CATGCCAGATAACCGTGATAGTGCCATTCTCAGATGATGTTGGCACCCTCGCTATTGATCCATTTGTGGAAATGGGCACATACCCTATGGGCCTGTATCAGATAGATGGCACAGTTGAGAACTTTGGAGAGTTCCAGGTACCGGCTTTCGACACCACCTGCACCATCACTCGATTCGGAGGCGGAACCAATGTGAACCTCTTTTCAGATGACATGGAAAGTGGAATGACCCAATGGGTGACCGAGGATTGGGATGGAGCCCTGACGAATGATTACTGGCATACCGTAAGTTCACAAAGCAATTCACCATCCAACAGTATGTTCTGCGGACCCGGCACAAACGGATATTCAGAATATTCCAATCAATTCCTTATTATGGCCGAACCAATAGACCTCAGGAATGCAGAGACCGCGACTCTCACTTACTGGACCTGGTATTCACTTCAGCATAGCACAGACTTCTGCGTCATCGAAGGCTCGGTGGATGGTGGACAAAGATGGGATTTCATTAATCGGTATACCACTTGGGAAATGGCTTGGACGGAACGCACGAACGATCTATCTAATTACACTGGCTACTCTGAGGTTCTATTAAGGTTCAGATTCACATCCGATGATTGGGATGATGGCAATAGTGGCTTTTACTTTGATGATATGAGCATAGATGCCTTCATACCCGGAGAGACCGTGGTCTATGGGCCTACGGCATTGCCAACCACCGGACCACTGGACCCCCAGAATACCGAGAGCTTGCAATGGCAGTATGACTTTGACCAGGGTGGTACATACAGAGTATCCATCGAGACTCAGTATGGAGCAGATGGAAATCCAACGAACAACCTTCTTGACGTCATATTCGATATAGACCCCAATGCGCGCTTGCCTGACTTTGCAGGTATCGGAGAAGTATTCAATCCTGGAACTGGTAATAGTCTGGAAATATCCTGGCTGGCAGCCAATGATCCATTTTCGCCGGTGACATACAGCCTGTTCAGGTTCGACCACGAACCCAATGAGGCCGAGGTAAATGCCTCATCAGCTATCTGGACTGGCACAGACCTATCCTACGAGGATACCGGACTCACGGCCGGGCAGACCTATTATTATATTGTTAGGGCGGCAGACGACCTTGGCCAGGAGGAATGGAATATGGTGATATTGAACGACACCCCAGTCATCCTAATGTTCTTCCAGGTGCAATCTCCCCTTGCTGGATATCGCAACCTGAATTCAGATCCCTTCGAGACTGCTATCCAGATATCATCCAGTATAGAACTTTCCACGGTAGGCCAATACCAGATAGGAGGAGCTGATGACCACTGGCTATCTCCTACTTATCCAGAGGCACAGGACATGACCGGTACCTGGAGCTTCAATACTTGGGGCAAGTCAGACAATGACCTGGCCAGTGG
>JAGLQE010000366.1 GCA_023137005.1 Thermoplasmata archaeon | reverse complement strand
GGGGCATGTTCAAAGAGTCAATGCTCTGCTTAATTTATATTATTATAATCTAGATAATATATAATTATTGGAATTATTATCTTTGGCTATGTTCAGTATGTCTGGCATGAATCTGCCAATGATATTGAGATTGGTCGAGATATGACTGGTCATCTTCGGAAAGATGAATGCGGGAGAACTACCGGATATCGCCATCAATGTCATTATCTGATCTGCTCCATGTTCGTCAATGTCTGCTCCAGAATCCATGAGTTCGATCAGTCTATTGGCAGCTTTCTTCCCGATGACCTCGGCAGGCACTCCTCTCTCACCCAGTATGTCCACCCCCAGATTTCTTTTCCCGTCTGAGAATGTAAGGAGGATCCCGATCCCCTGGCTCGCCCCATTTTCTCTGTGGTCTATGATGATGTCCGGCCCGCTCATTTCACCCGGCTCAATAAACTCATCCAGCTCATTCATGGCCGCGTTTCTCATCCTCTCTGCTATTTTCCTGGGAAGGCCAGTGATATTGATCATGCCGGATAATACTGGCTTATCAGCCTTGTCCGGCATGGCACAGCTGATCTCCCCTGGTGACCTGATACAGATATGTACCTCGCCGCCACCTCTGGGGTAATAACCTCTCTTGAGGACGTCCAGTTCACATTTAATGCCATGATCCTCATAGATAGGTAAAATGATGTTTCTAAGATGATCCACTGGAGGCGACCACTTGACATCCGTGCCCCCTCTGATACGGATATTGGATTCGCCATGAGCCCTTGCCAGGACCGGAAGGATAGCCTGAAGCACCAGTGAGATACTGCCCGCAGTTCCAATGTCCAGCTCCATATCACGTGCTTCGATATTTCCTGGATGGAATGAGACCCTTTCAGAGCCCTTGTACGCTCCTTCAAGTTCTCCATTACAGATCTCCGTTACAGCTTTGATGGCTGTGAGATGCTGGCTCGCAAGCCCAGGTTTGGGCCTATCTGCCCTGATATTTCTGATATTCACGGGCTTCCCGGTAATGGCCGACATGGCAAAGGCAGTCCTGAGAATTTGTCCCCCACCTTCTCCAACAGAACCGTCTATATCGATCATTCCATCATCTGCCATTTTATCCTCTCGTTATGATGATATAGATATTGTTGGTGCTTGGTCCTCCGCTGTAGACCACATTCGATCTGTTGAGCAGGGTATTGAATGTTCCTTCCTCTATCACAACCCTCTCCATGATGAATATCTGTGCTCCGATACTGGTCCAGTCCTCAGATACCATGGCCGTTTCATTGCTTCCGATATAGCCTCTTTCCAGTTGCCATGGGAGATCCCATTTCGCATGAATATCGAAATATGGCCCTATGATATCCATGATCCTCTGGTCTGTCGATATGGCCGTGATGTTCGCCTCAGCCACCCAATCCATTGCATCAAGTTCATACTCATAGGATTCTTCCTGTATTCCAAAGGCCTCTACCCGGTCATAGGCCAGTGGTATGGCCATTATGGAAAGAAGACAGAAGCTGGTGAATATCGCTACCGGTATTATCATTAAGGCCCTGCCATGCCTTTTTGCATAGCTAGTGGCCAATTTTATCAGGTAGGCCGTGCCTATCCCTGCTGTTATGGCCATAGGTATGTCGATGAAATTGTAGGATCTGATGGTCAGTGTGAAATTGTAGATGTCCAGCCCCCTGAGGGAGGAAAAGACCATGAGCGTTAATGGGGCAAAGAACATGGCGATCATCAGTGTTTTATATTTGAAATTTGAGTAGCGTAATATATTGAATCCGGCCATTCCTGCCATTGCGAGGATGAAATAGGGCATCATCAAATTGAGGAGCAAGCCTGTGGTCTTGGGCGCACTGGCAAATAGACTGACCCTGCTATTAAGGTAAAGTATAGCAATTCCGATGACCACTATCATTACTTTCTCATCGAAGAGGGCGAAGAGGGATAGATCATTATGTTTATCTCTGGAGGGCAGGACGAACCATGGCTTTGAGGTGGTAGGTTGAGATATGAGGAGATGGGCCAATAAGGCGAGTATGCATACCGAGAAGAGAAGGGTCGAGTCATTGAGATTATTCACGTCCGAGAAGAATGGCATGCCTACTTGAAGGTAATACAGTAGAACCACTATGCCGAGTGCTGGGCCCGTCATGATCTCCAGTGTGATGAATTTGAAGAACTTCTCTTCATGTTTATTGGCCATCAGTATCGAGTTCACGGATACCAGAGATATGATTATGAAAGCTATAAGTCCTGTCAAATGGTGGATGAATGGTATGTATATCAGGAGGGCTGCGGAAATCATCCGGAACCTCCAATCCTCTCTAAGGCCGTAGGTGTAAACCAAAAGGCAGAGTATCACGATGCCAAGAAGCTCCTTCATTGCTGCTGTTGTCACATAGACAAAAAGACCTGTGAAGGCGAGGAAGATCCCGGCCATGAAGGCTGCTGGCTGATTGCCGAACAATTTACTCACCAGGGCGTATATGATCACCACTGAGAATGAGCCGATAAAGGCCGTGAAGTAGGGAAGGAGTTCCAGTGGTGCGATGCCTGTTAGCAGGGAAAACTGGCTGAGTAGAAGAGGGAAGATGGGTAATCTCATATTGTATCCAAGAAGGCCTGAGTAATCCGTGTAATCTGGAAGATGGTTCGTGGATAGTATGATCTCCGAGATCCTTGCCAGGGGGTAACCATCAATATTGAAAGGCAGTTCAGAGGTCATGGTCGGTATGAGCCGCACTGTGAAAGCCATTATGGATAGTAGCAATATCAGTAAATTGTCTGGTAGCTTTTTCATTTTTTCAAGCCCCCTCCCATTTCATTTCTGGTTCCTCCAGCAGGTCCACAAGATCTGGAATGATGCTTTCGCTGACAATATCATCCGAGTCCCTCATCATGTTCTGGGTCGAAGCTCCCATAAGTGTCTCATTGACCAGTATGCCTGATATGATGAATAGGGTGATGGTTGTAAGGAATATCCCCAGCATGATGGTCGAATCCAGTGCCGGATGGATGGTCTGGCCGAACATCTGCATAAGGGAGTATGTATCTATGGTCTGAACTATCATTGAGCCAATGATCACACCCGCAATGGAGGCAGGGATGGAGATAAGCACGATATCCTTGGCGATCAACTTCCTGAGGTAATTACGATCGGCCCCTATGGCAGATAGCGCTCCAATGTCTGGCCTCCTCTCTATGATGGCCCTTGCGAGAATAGCAGTGGCACCGATAAAGGTGAGAGCCGCGTCCAGTATGATGAAAGTGATTATCACTACCTTTATGCTGTCACCACCCTCCTGAATGAATACACTGACATAGCTTCCCCCTTCACTCTTGAACTGCTCGGGCTCGTATTTGAAGGCCAGTGTCAGTTGGGTCTTTTCCTCATCCGTGATATTGGTATTTACCACCATGTTCTCCCCAACCGCATTGCTGATTATGACTGGATCGTCCTTTTCTTCAAGTTCTTCGATGAGGGCGGTTTGGTTCGTGGTCTTTACCCTGATGGCCGAAACTGCATCGACACCCAGGCCTGCAAGGAATCTTGCCTCTCCTAGTGATATAAGAAGGTCATCAGCCGAGGTCGGGCTTGTGTAAATAGCATCCACTTGCAATTGGAAAATAGAGGGTCTGGCCGAGCCAGTGAAGACGAACTTGTCCCCAACTCCGAGCCCAGTTCTTCTGGCCAGATCCTCTCCCAATACCACGAACTCATTCGGGGGCACCGAGCCCTCAATGATCTCACCATCTTCCAATTCCAGGTATTTGTCAATGACCACACCACGGGTGACAACCGGATGGCCCTTGATCATGCAAAATGCATAGATCTCTGGGCTGGCTATGATATTTTCATCCTGGTTGAGGTCCAATGCGAGGTCCGAGCTCAGGGATGTTGTGGAATTGACCTGTGAGATGGTCATGATATCGCCTCCAAATACATCATTCGGAGTGGCCTGGATGCCCAGAAGCATGGGTATGGATGAGCTGAATACCAATGTGCACAGGAATAGCCCTATGATCGTTTTCTTCTTCAGGAGCATCATACTACTTCTTTCCTCCCGAGGATATTGGTGGCTTTGAGAGATGGGATAAGGCCACCCACAAGACCAGCTATTATGGACAATGCCAGGGGTTGTATGAGTGAGTTATGCGTCACAAGAGGCACGATAATTGTATTTATTCCGGCCAGTGATGATATGGATATCACTCCATTGGCAACACAGATGCCCAGGGCGATCCCAATGATCCCTCCGGTCACCGTGATGAGTATGGCCTTGAGTGTGAAGATGCCGATAATCACCCTTCTTTTGGCCCCCAATCCTTTGAGGTTCTCTATGGTTGGTTTATGATACTGGATCTCTATGGACATTATCGAATATACTAGCATTATCACTATGATGCCCGTTGTCAGGACTATCGACCATAGATTGCCTTCCACCTGGTATATGCCGGTCTCGAAGAAGGATACAGCACTGGTGGTTGGCCTGGATATCAGATCATTCTCTTTAATGAAATTCTGGATGATGTCATCATCTTCAAATACAATGATGAAGGAATAATTATTGCTCAGGCTGGGTGAAAGATCTTTCATCATCTCATTGGAAATGATGATCCAGTCATTGGGGAATATGAGGTTTGTAGGATACAATAATGCTAAATTTATATTAATATCATTATAATTATTTTCCAGGGTCAGTCTTGCCCCTGCTGAAGTATCAAAGCCAGTACTGCTCAGGACCCTTTCTGTTATATTACCAATGAATGCATTATTGCCCGTGGTCTCATTGGGATAATCGAATACCATCATATCATATGGATCATGAATTGAAGCAATGTATGTGTCATTGTGCCGTAATCCCATGCTTGTGACATTGGCATTGATAAATCTCACACCCACATAATTCTGTAACTGGCTCAGTGAATTGCCATCAATGAAACTTTGGGAAAGGTCCTCATTCGAGTATATCATTGTGGGGCCCTGGTCGAAGGTGGCTGATATCTTCTCGGTGCTGTGATGCAGTCCCCCGGCAATGGCTATGGTCCCTGTCAGGTAAGCCAGGCAGAAGGCTATGCCTATGATGGTCGTGAATATCCTTTTATTGGACTTTATGGCAATTCTCAGATAGGGATGCAGTCCTTTGCCCTCCTAATCATTCAAGTTCCAAGTGATCAATTGCTTCGTACCTTCAACATCTTGAACATCTACCTGTTACATTTACCTGTTTATATACCTTATCTATGGTATAAAACTTGATATCTGAGGATTTTTAATCCTCAGTCATTAAAAATAACACTTGATATTGAATGGGAATTATGTGAGGGATATGGGATGATATATTCGATCTAATTCACACTATTCTCAAAGAAAAAGGGGGGGGAAGGCAATTAGCCTTCCCCAGTGAGGAGAGGTTAATCGTTAGATCATGCCAGATCATCTACAACTCATGCGAACATGGGTTGTTCCATGTCCGAGGCAGATGTTTCATCTGCCAATGTAGCATGGTCATCGTAACTGGCCTGTTGGAACTCGTGATTAAGGCTCATGACATCATCTGCAATTGTTGCTATGAACGACCTGTTCATGCGATCCCTGATATCATCTATGAGTCCACCCACTGTCCTGTCCATTATGGAGAAGGCCTGTGAAATGTGAATGTCTGGATTAAGGCGAAGTAGTGAGTCATTATCGAGAATGACCGTGTTCTCTGTCACCTGCTGGAGCTTGAAAAGGCTTTCCTCGGCTATCTCTCTCCTTCCTGCCTCTATGCTGAAGGGCATTATCACGATACCGAAGTCCACTATCCCGTTCCTCTGGGCAACTCCACCTATGAAATGTGCTATACCTGAGCCAGTGCCGCCACCAAGTCCTGCAATGATGAATGCAATGTCTATGTTCTTCATGGCAGTTTTGATCTCGTCAACAGATAATTGGGCCGCATACTCTGCAACCTCTGTGAAACCCCGGGAATCTTCCCCGAAGGTGACCGATCTGCCAATGTGGATCTTCTTGTCCACATTGATATTGTTCAGGGCATCTTGGTCGGTGTTGATAGCGATCGTGCAAACATTCCTCAGGCTTCCGTTCAACCTGTCGACTATTGCACATCCAGCTCCACCGCATCCTATGACGCCGATCCTGGGCTCAATGGTTCCTCCGCTTATGAGATTTATGATCTCGTGCGTGTAATTGTTTTGTATTGATGTCTGGCTCATTTTTTCATCTCCATATATT
>JAGLQE010000365.1 GCA_023137005.1 Thermoplasmata archaeon | reverse complement strand
TTTCCCATATACAAAAGCAAGCTGGAAAAGCTGAAGTTCAACGAACTTCAGATTCAAGCTCTTCCCCATTGCATTGACAAGACCGTATTCGATGAAGAATTGAAGAAGCTGAAACCAGACAAGAAGTTCAAACACAATATCGCCATGCTCCATGCGGGTGTCGCGGGATTGAGTGTTTTCAAGACCGGGGAGTTCAATGAACAACTGGCACAGTCTGGCAATCTCCACAAGGACTTTGATTATATCGCCCTGGGGCATTATCACGAACACTGTGAGGTGACCAGCAATGCCGTGTATGCGGGTTCCACGGAAAGACTGGGCTTTGGCGAGGTCGGGCAGGACAAGGGCTTCATCATGCTGGATCTGGATATCGGAAAATGGAAGTTTCACCCGATAGAAGTGAGAGAGATGCAGGATATCGGCCCCATCAAATGCCAAGGACTGAAGTCCGGTGAGATCATGGAGGCCATCGAAAAGAGGCTTGCTCGGATCAAACCTGAAGGTTTGATCATCCGCCTGAAGCTGGTGGACATTGACCCGGGTGAATATCATATTCTGGATACTGGTAACCTGAAGAAGAAATTGAAGGAAAGTCTGCACTTCGAGATCAAAGCAGACCTGACCTCCCACGATCAGGCCATCGCATCGGGAGACGCGGTCTTCGATTCCCTTGAGAAGGAATTTGCTGGCTATATAGAAAAAAAGAGTGTCGAGGGCATTGACAAGGAGAAGCTGAGGATCAGAGGATTGGAGTATATTCGGAAGGCTGGGGGGGACTCTTAATGAGAGAGCATAGCGATTTCATTCATAAGCCCAACATGAAATGGTGGGGTTCATAATGAGATTATTATATCTCCAACTGAAGAACTACCGCCGCTTCAAGGAACTGGAGCTGGAACTGCCCAATGGCCTGGTCGGGGTCATCGGGGCCAATGGTTCTGGAAAATCCAGTTTGCTTGAAGCCGTGGCCTGGGCCCTGTACGGCAATGAATCAGACATCGTGAGGTCCGGGAAGGAGAGCGTGAAAAGACAGGGAACCGCACACTCCGATCCCTGCGAGGTCACACTGGAGTTCGAGATGAACAGATCGGTCTACAGAATGAACAGGAAGATGACCGGCAAAGCACTCACCATGTCCGCCACACTTTTGGCCGATGGCAAGATAATGGCCACGGGCACTAGAGAAACGAGCGAGGCCGTTCAGAAATTACTGGGCATGGATTACAAGGCCTTTTTCATATCCGTCTTTGCCAAGCAGAAGGAACTGAACACACTTACCACACTGAGGCCGGCCGAGAGGCGCAAAGAGATCCTTCGCATGCTGGGCATCCTGGATATCGATGATGCGGTCAAGCTCCTCAGAGAGGATAGGAAATATGCAGATGCGGGGATCAAGGAAGCTCGGAGACGGTTATATGACGATGATGGTCAGGAAAGGAAGGAACACCTTGAAGCCGAATTGAAAGAACTGGCTTCCGAACAAAAGATACTGGCCAAGAGAAAGGATGAGAGCGATAAAGCCCTCAAAAAGAAGGATGGGGACATCAAGAAAAGTAAGGAAGAGATAAAGGACCTTGAGAAGAAAGCGAAGACAAGGAACCTCGCACTGCGTGAAAGATCTTCCCAGACAGCCACACTGAGATCCCTGGAAAAGGAAATGTCCGGGCTACGGAAGGAAACAGCCGCGCTCGAGGAACTGGGCAAGGAGTTCGAGGACCAGAAGGCCAGCATGAAGAAGGTGGAGAAGGAGTTGAATGGTCTTTCGAATAAAAAAGAAAAGGCGAGAGAGGAAGCTAGTGACAGCCGCTCGAAGATGGGAGAGCTCAGATCCAACCTTCAGCAACAGAAGAAAGAAATAACGATCATAGACAAGGACATGAAGGCCATATCCGGCCTTGGGCCAGAGAGCGAGTGCCCCACATGCCTCAGGAAGTTGGAAGGCACCTATGAAAGGCTGCTGGCATCCTTCGGAGAGCAGAGAGAGATACTTCTTCACAAACAGGAGAAGACCCGTAAGGCCATGGGATCCCTCGAGGAACAATTGGGAGGGATCGATGCCAGGACAAAGGCCCTAGACAAGAGGGAGAGGATACTCAGTGAA
>JAGLQE010000364.1 GCA_023137005.1 Thermoplasmata archaeon | reverse complement strand
CATGATCTCTTGGTCACCACTCATATCGAACCCCTCCACTTCATTCCGGGCTTATGAATGCGATCGCTTCGCTCTCTCATTCATCCACCTCCGTGTCAAGATTGAACATGCCCTGCTTCTGATCCTTGATCAATTGCTGGAACTTGAAAAGACCATCGAAGAAAGCCTCGGGCCTGGGTGGGCAGCCGGCTATGTAAATATCAACAGGCAATATCTTGTCAACGCCCTCTATGATATTATAGGATTCCCAGAAGGGTCCTCCACTTATCGAACATTCACCCATTGCCATGATCCATTTTGGCTCAGGCATCTGTTCGTAGAGTGTGATGAGCTTCGGTGCCAGCTTATAGCTCACTGGCCCATTGACAATAAGCATATCACACTGCCTCGGGCTTGACCTTGGCAGGACTCCGAACCGCTCCATATCGAATCTCGGTCCAAAGGTGGCCATCGGGCTTTCCAGGGCACAGCATGCTATGCCGAAGTGAAGTGGATAAATTGAATTCCTCTGAGCCCAGTTGAAGAAATCGGTTGTGACCGCATTCACGACCTTGTCGACCTTGCTTTTCTTTAGAAAACTACGAGTGATATCATCGAACCACTCTAGAAAATCTTCCGAGTTCATCATGGAGACAGTTGCCTCACCAGACTTACTCATATCCAAATCTTAGCCTCCTTTTTAAGAGCGTAGGTCAGTCCGATCGAAAGTATTCCGATGAAGGCCAGAATGTAGATCGAACTCTTGATGTCCATAAGCTGGTAGGTGATGGCCCAGAGCATGATGAACACAACAACAATATCGAACACGACGAAGATGATCGCGAACATATAGTACTGGAAGTGGAATTGGATCTTTGCCTCGCCAATGGGAATTGAACCACATTCGTAAATGGTGTCCTTTAGCTTTGTCAGCTTGGTTGGTCTGAAGTACTTGTTCAGGGCGAAGGTGGCTGCCGGGAACAATAGTCCAATGACTGCGAACACGAATACTGGAAAGTAGGCTTCTGAGAGCATCGGCTGTACATATTGATACATAATATAAAGTTTATGCTGGATATAGAGGTAAATTA
>JAGLQE010000363.1 GCA_023137005.1 Thermoplasmata archaeon | reverse complement strand
AATACCATGTATGAAGGGATTCCGGCGTGTTCAATGCCTCGTCATATACACCATCATTGTCCCAATCCCACTCATAGAGAATGATATCATCACCCGGTTCACTGGAATCACTAGCATTAAAGAACATAGCAACTCCTTCATCCACAGATGATGCTCCATTTATTATGGCCCTCGGAGCCACATCTTCAATATACACAGAAGTTGTGCTAATATGGGAAGAACCGTCCTCATCGGTGACTCTCAGACGTATGGAGTGAGAAGCCGCTTTGTACCATGTGTATGTAGATGTTGGTGTAGATGATGTGTGATCATACACTCCGTCATTGTTCCAGTCCCACTCGTAGAGAACAATATTGTCTCCGGGTTCTATAGATGCCGAAGCATCAAATATTATGGCGCTTCCCTCATCCCCATTATATGGTCCGCTTGGATTTGCAGAGGGTGCTACATCCGCTATGATCACATTAGCTCCAGTGCTGTGCATGGAGCCATCTTCATCAGTCACCCTTAAAGATATTGTATAGATGCCAGGAGAATACCATGTATGAGCGGATGTGGCAATGCCCGATGCTTCGTCATATACACCGTCATTGTCCCAATCCCACTCATAGAGAATGATATCATCACCCGGTTCTCTGGAATCACTTGCATCGAATAATACAGTGGCCCCCTCATCTCCGGATGGCATGCCACTTACTATAGCCTCTGGAGCGATATCCGCAATATCCACATCGGTTATGGCAACATGGGAAGATCCATCTTCATCTGTTACTTTTAAACGAATCGTATGAATTCCAGCATTATCCCAGGAATGTGTCGCTGTCGGTGAGGCAGAGACCGAATCATATATTCCATCATTGTCCCAGTCCCACTCGTAAAGGACTATGTCATTGCCAGGTTCTGTTGATGCCCCAGCATTGAAGGCCACTGTCTTGCCTTCTTCACCCAGGTAAGGCCCGCTAGCTATTGCAATAGGAGCAATGTCCAGTATATTGACTGTGGCTGTCATGATACTTTGTGAACCGTCCTCATCGGTGACTCTCAGACGTATGGACTGAGAAGCCGCTTTGTACCATGTGTATGTAGATGTTGGTGTAGATGATGTGTGATCATATATTCCATCATTGTTCCAGTCCCACTCGTAGAGAACTATATCGTCCCCAGGCTCTGTAGATGCCGAAGCATCAAATATTATAGCACTCCCCTCATCCCCATTATATGGTCCACTTGGATTTGCAGAGGGTGCTACATCCGCTATGATCACATTAGCTCCAGTGCTGTGCATGGAGCCATCTTCATCAGTCACTCTTAAAGATATTGTATAGATGCCAGGAGAATACCATGTATGAGTGGATATGGCAATGCCCGATGCTTCATCATATATTCCATCATTGTCCCAATCCCACTCATAGAGAACAATGCCATCACCCGGTTCACTGGAATCACTTGCATCGAATATGATGTAAGTGCCTTCATTCTCATTGTATATATTGCTGTCAAGTATTGCAATGGGTGCTATATCATTGACATTAACAAGTGTGGAGGTAGTGCCGGTGGAACCATCTATGTCAGTGACCATCAGATTAATGGTACATGCACCTGCAGTGTACCATGTATGTGATGCTGTTGGCGTGGATGAAGTATAGTCGTATACTCCATCATCGTCCCAGTCCCATTGATAGAGTACTATATCATCACCAGGCTCTGTTGAATCACCAGCATCGAAAGCGATAGTTGTCCCCTCATCCCCACTATAAGAGCCGTTCAATATTGCAACAGGTGCAGCATCACTCACAATAACATCTGCCATTGCCGTACTATTCGAACCGTCCTCATCTGTAACCCTTAACCAAATAGTGTATGTTCCAGGGGTGAACCAGCTATTATATGCGCTGGGACTTGCTGAAGCTTCGTCGTATATGCCATCATTGTCCCAGTCCCACTCGTAAAGTACAATATTATCGCCTGGCTCTGTAGAAGAGCTGGCATTGAATTCTATCAACTCACCCTCTATACCCGAATATGGTCCGCCTATGACCGAAACAGGCGGAGCATCTATCACAGTTATGTTAAGATATGCAAGATCACTATCTCCATCATCATCTTGGACCAGCACAGTGACCATATATGTCCCTGGTGAGGAGTAGACATGGGATGGAGAGATCCCTGTGCCTGTCGAGCCGTCTCCGAACCACCATGTATAAACCAGTGTTGGAATGTCAGATAATGTGTCAGATGTATTGGAGCCATCGAATATCACAGTTGTTCCCTCGCTCACTGTTTGATCATCTCCGGCGTCAGCAACAGGAGGCTTGTTGAGAACACTAATATTCAAAGTATCGACATCACTATTACCCATATCATCAGTCACTGCCAATGTAACTGTATAGTTGTCCTGAAGTGTGTATGAATGAGATGGTATTGGCCCATATCCAAAGCTCCCATCTCCGAAATCCCAGGTATAATTGACAATTCCCTGAACATCGAATGATCCAGTTCCATTGAAGTAGTAAATATCATCTTCATATGTCCAGTCATCCTGGCCTGCGTCTGCAATTGGCGGTGTCGCATCTATGTAGAACAAGGTGGTCAGACAATCATTATCTGGATTATCATCGGTTGCCATATCAACAATGACGAAAAGCGTGTAAGAGCCATCGTCCAGAACATCCCAGTCAGGAGATATGGTCACAGGTATGACCTCTCCGACAGATATGCTACTGATCGTAGTATTAGCTCTGAATATTACATCATTGTTCGAGTCCACAATAATACATGCAAGCTCTATACCGGATTCACTAACACTGCCTAGATTTTCTATGGCAATATCCAAAGTATATGTTCCAATGGGATACAGTCCTAAATCTGTAAATGGCGCACTGGAAATAACAGAGATATCATGGCTCTCATCTATGATCACATTCAACAATATCTGATCGTTGCCATTGTTCTCGTCTATGGCTAATTGAGTAGTAATGGAAATGCTATAGTCATCTTCCACAAGAACATCCCAGGATGGGGTGAATGTAATGACCATGCTTTCTCCTTCATCAAGTGTTAATATGATATATTCGCTGGTATAGACGATATTACCCGAACTATCACGGATCGTACAATTAACCGGTATATTACTTTCTGTCACACTACCAATATTCTCAACTGTCGTGTTTATCATGTATATTCCAGTCGGATATATTGAACCATCTATGAATGGAGTGGAATCAGTTATGCAGATATCATGGGCATCATCTATTGTAATATCTATCAATATCTGATCATTGGTATTATCCTCATCTGTGGGCAAATATATTGTGATATCGATGTCATAATCCCCTTCAATGCCAGCATTCCAGAAGGGTGAGAAAACCACTGTGGTATCGGATCCAGGAGTCAGGCTGCCTACTATTACAGAGCCAGTGTAAATTGCTGTATTCAGGGAATCATAGATCGTACAATTTACTATAATATTCGTTTCTGTAAATGTTCCAAGGTTGCTGATAGTTGCCTCCAAAGGATATGTTCCAGTATGATAGGAGGCCCCATCTTCAAATGGAGAGGAATCCAATAGTGCAATGTCATGGTAAGACATTATCTCTACACTGATCGATGTCTTATCATCCAGTGGCTCTTCATCACCCTGCAGTATTGTTGAAAGCTGAATAGTGTAGGTGTCATTGCCAGACACTGTCCAATCCGGTGTGAATGTTATAAGCATGCTGTCACCAGACAAAAGCGGTACAGAGACAGTCACTTCTGAGAAATAGACAAGAACATCATTGGAATCCATCACCATAAGCTGAACCTTGAAATCACTCACAGGAACGTTTCCATTGTTCATTACCATTCCTTCTATTGTATATGACCCAGATGAATACTTCCCCCCATCAATGAATGGACCTATGGACATGGCTTTCATATCATATATGTCATTGATCTCTATCAGGGTCAATGATTGATCATTTGCCACATTCTCGTCGCCAGGGAGTTGTGTTTCCACAAGTATAGTGTAGGTGTCTTCAATTCCTGCAAACCAATCTGGACTGAAACTGACCACTATCACATCATTTGACTGCATGAATGGTATTACCTGCAGGTCATTGAAAACCATTACACCACTTGAATCCCAGATGGTGCATTCCACGTCTAAATCGCTGATGTCAATAGTACCAGTATTGCTTACAGTTGCATTCAGAGTGTATGTTCCCCGCGTGTAGGTTCCGCCATCTGTAAATGTATCAATAGAGATCAATGAAGCATCATATGGTTCATCTATCTCAATGGATATCGTGGTATCATTGTTCATATTGTTCTCATCATTAGCTAGTATGGTAGTCGCGTAGAGCGTGTAAACGTCCTCTATGTTTACATTCCAGTCACTGATTGTGATTTCCTTAGCTTCTCCTGGAAGAAGTCCTTCTCCTACCATGGTAATAGCTGTGTGAACCTCCATGAACGAGGAATCGTAAATAGTCAGATATATCTCCTCAAATCCTGAGATGGGCACATTGCCGAAGTTCTCCACTGTAACATTGATCTGATACGAACCTGTAGGATATACTGCACCATTCAAAAGCGAATTAATTGCAGTAACTCCTATGTCATATATATTCATTATAGAAATATCCACAGAATATGCATCATTGGATACCTGCTCATCTCCTACAAGCATTGTGCTAACGATTATTGTATGATCATCTTCCACCAACGCTTCCCAATATGGAGTAAAGAATGTATCTATACTGTCACCTGGTAATAAACCACCAGGAATGCCACTCTCACAGTAATACACCTGTGTTCCCATTGGATCTATTATCTGGCAATATACTATGAAATCAGAGACAGGAACATTGCCCATATTACTGATTGTTGCAGTCACCATGTGGGTTCCTGTGGGGTACATTTCCCCATCAGAATGGGAATTGATAGAGGTCACGGATACATCATGTATATCATCGATCATTACTGATATGGCAGTCGCGTTATTCATATTATATTCATCAGTTGAAAGTGCTGTGAAGGCATTTATCAGGTATGTGTCTTCAATGATCGCATTCCATGAGGGGAAGGTAATATCTAGATATTCACCAGGTCCCAGAAGTTCGGGGGATGCAAAGACCTCATTGTAAACTGCAATACCATCTGAGTTAATGATCTGGCAATATATATCAAATGCCGAGGCACTTTGATTTATGTTTCCGAAGTTTTGCACTCTCAGTTCTATGGGGTAGACGCCCAGTGTATAAATGTCCCCATCAACCAATGGAGATATGGAAATAACTCCAACATCATGTATGTCATCTATGGTTATGTCGATGTCTATACCATCATTGATATTGCTCTCGTCAATGGAATAATTGGTTATGACTTCGATAGAGTAATCGTCTTCAGTAGGAACGACCCATGAAGGGAATGTGATATTGAGCTCGTCACCTGGATTCATGGTGCTGTTTACATTGTAGGTGGAAGAATATACGATTCCAGCGGCGGAATCTCTTATAACACAATCCACAGAGAATCCGGATGCATAGTAATT
>JAGLQE010000362.1 GCA_023137005.1 Thermoplasmata archaeon | reverse complement strand
AGCAAGGTTCCCTGGAAGAAGAATGCATTGTTCTCGAAGGAACCACCAGTTCCGGATATCTTCCTTCCATCCACCTCTATGTCATTCCTCGGGCGGAACTCGGCATCCACACCCAGGTTCTTCAAGCCCCGCACCGCGCCCTCTGACACCTTGGCATAGAGCTTGTCGATATCCTTTGGAATATCCTTATCCCACCTGGAGGCTATCAGTTCCCAGCCTATCTGCGGCTCATCGAGGTAGATGGTCCCACCACCGGTTATTCGCCGGTTTATGTCGATGTTCTTCTGTTGACAAAAATCCATCCTCACTTCCTGCTCAATGCTTTGATGGAAGCCCACAAGCACGGCATGAGGTTTGAACTGTAAAAGTCTCAGAGTATCAGGTATCTGGTCATCATTCCTCAGCTGAAGTAAAATATCATCGAGGGCGATGTTCTGGGCCGCTGTCATCATCCCGGTATCAAGCAATCTCAGTTCCTTCATTGGATCCCTTCAAAATTGGCTCTATTGGTCCATCATTCTATGTAATCAAATATCTGTGACCATATCGTCTTGATATCGCTTTTCTCAGGTATGAAGGCGAAGTTACGGATAGGATTCGACGCCCTCTCATTTCCATAGGGTCGATTACAGGCCACCATGCCGTCACTTCCAGCACAGCCGGATGTCATGAAGGCAAATCCCTCATTCACTATCGGATTGATATTGATGCCGAAATCTATCAATTGGCCCTCACTATCGAATTTCATCAAGCTCATATCGCCAAGGCCCTCATTTATGACGTACCTGGCAAGCTGTATCCTGCGGTATCTGCCATATGAAGGCTGGAGCCATCCATCCATGGCACTGCCCCCCTCCGGGAAGAAGGAGAACAAATGGGTCTTCGCACCCTTGTTCTGGGCATGCTGGATCACCGAGACCATTTCCTCCTCGGTCTCCCCCAATCCAACGATGATATGTATGCCGACCATTCCCTTACCGAATACATCCACGCACCAATCAAGCACCTGCCAGTAATGCTCCCAATTATGTGGACCCATGACCCCACTGCCCCGCATCTCGTCAAATATCTCGGGTGTGGCGGCATCGATGGCAACGCCGATCATGTCCGCACCTGCTTCCTTGATCTGAACTGCTGTTTCTTTATCCAGCATCATCGTGGGGGCGATAAGGCCACTGATAGCCAGATCTGTTTTATCCCTGAACTCGCGCATGATCGTCAGCATATCCTCGAAGGAATCCTCGTGGGTTATCATGGACACACAAACCCTCTGAAGATGGGGCGCATGTCTCTTTGCCCGATAGATTATCTCATCTATCCCTACAAGGGGCCAGTCAACTCTGATGAAAGTGTCTTCCGACGGATCCTTAGCCTGAAGATCCCTGGAATGTGATAGACCACAGTAACTGCAATTGGCCTTACATCCGTCCTCATAATGTATCAGGAGATTGAGACAACCCAATTTCTCTCCCCTATTGAACTGGCCTGGAAATATCTTGATGGTCATGGCGGCCGCAGTGCTTATCCTGACAAAGGTAGGGCTTTCATCCATCTCAGGCTTCCTCCTCTAATTTCTTCATTTCACTGTTTATCCATTGCTGGACATCATTCTCGCTGGAAATTATGAACTCGGATTCTAACTCTGACATATTATTCGGCTGTATGGAGACTATCCATGCTGAATATGGATCATCATTGATGAGCTTGGGATTGGCCATTGCCTCCTTATTGACCTCGACCACCTTGCCGCTTATGGGTGAGTGGAACCTGCTGACGAACTTGGCAGACTCAAAACTACCTATGGCCTCTCCGGCCTTTGGCTCATCAGAATTAACTGAGAAGAATGTCAAGAAACCTGCCATCTCCGATGCGAAGGCATCCAGCCCGATCTTTATCAGGCCATTTTCTTCCTTCAGCCACATATGGGCTCCGCTCTTCGTGTAGTACTGCCTATCCAATGGAAAATCCATATTGCCGATGGTTACCATGTCATGCCTCCATTCAACCTGAAACTGGCCCCCATATTTATACGCTCACCCTGAGTCAAATATTTCCCCCCGCGACCCAAAATGACCTTAGACTACTATGTCACTTATACCTTTTAAAATTTTTCTTTGGTCATGCTCCATGCCGATGATAGCTTCCCTTATCCTGATCAAGGTTGCTGGCATGGGATCATTGATATCCTGGGCCTGTACATCACTCACTTTTCCATCGCTAATGGAGGACGACACATCACTTACCTTTCCATCTGTGATGGTTATGATCAATTCATGGTCCTTTCCATCTATCTCCACCGAAGTCCCAATAATATAATGTCCTTCTCTGACCTTGACCTCTCTACCCGGATCACTGGCTCCCCTTTGGAGCATCCATTTCTCATCCATATAATGCTCTCGAAGGCGGTTCATCTCGCTCCTGATATCCGGTGTTATGATCGCAGGTTCAAGTGGCCCCAACACGGTCTCGAAGTTACTGACCAGTGAGTCGAATAATTCTTCTTTGGGAGGCACATGGCCCAGCTCCATCTTCATGGTCGTGAGATTTTCCACCATGCTCTTCCTGAAATACTCCCTCATGGTCGGCGTGAGTTTCATGATATTGGCCATTTCCTCGACCTCGAAATTCAATAAAAGACCGCCGGCAATGACCTTGCATCCCCCTATCTCACCCCCTCCATTTCCAGAGAACTTCTTACCATTGGCCAGCAGGTCGCAGATTGGCCTGAACTCCGCATCCAATCCGAACTCATCGCATACGGCAATGACTGGCTTCAGGAACCTGTGGAAATAATTCTGTGGCAGGCTGGGAACGAGCGCATTATCCCTGTGCAGGATTATATTGTAAAAGACCTGGCGATCATCAAGCCAGACGGTTCCTCCACCAATCTCCCTCCTGAAGAAGTGAATGTCATTATTCCGGCAGTATTCGAGGTCCAGTTCGTCCTTCGGGTTCTGATGCATGCCCAGACAAACATATTTTTCAATGGGCGATGATAGGACGAGGGCTTCAATATTCAGATTGGCCAGTGCATGATAAATAAGCTGTGT
>JAGLQE010000361.1 GCA_023137005.1 Thermoplasmata archaeon | reverse complement strand
CTGGCCATTATGCCGGGATTGGCATTGTCAGTGTGCAGGACTCGGATACCTTTCAATTCTGAAATGCTTTTGAAAAGGCTCTTTGAGAGCCTACGACATTGGGCCTGGGCGCGTCCTGCCCCAGCTCCTCGGTCATGTATGTGAAAAGACAGGATTGTCCACCTAGCCTGAAATTGGTTGCTCCTTGCTTGAGGAGAGCCTTCATCTCCCCCACTATGTCCTCCTGAGGTCTGAAGATAGGTTCGCCATATGCGATCTCCGGGCAGAAACTGCACCCCCCTGAAACAAATCTGGGGCATCCGAATGACATATCCAATTCAAGGATGAGTGGATCGGGGAAGTCCGAATGCTGGCCAATGGCCTCAGCTCCCAATATGGACCATTCCCTCCATTCCTCCAGGGTTCTCCGTCTCGGTGTGCGGGTCCCGGTGGTCAGCACATCATGAGCCAGCGTGTCCACATCCCCTCGCGAACTTGTGGAACTCCAGACAAATGCCTCTCCATCGAATTCTCTCTGTATCTGAATAAGCTCCCTATCGGATACTGGTGTTCCTCGAAGATATTTTCCGGGCACATTGGTATTGGATATTATGAAAAGAACCTGGCCCACAGGTCTGCGGCCCTTCCTCCACTGGTCCACTGTAAGATATTCGAACTCCTCTCCGGCATCGAGCACGGCCCCGGCCAGGTATCTGGGATAGGCCGCCATGAATGGGGGCACCCCCAATCGCGAGGGCTCGTCAGTGTATCCGTCCAAGATAGAGACTAGCATCAGATGTAGGATTGGTTGTTTCTATTAAAAGAGTTTGAATCAAAAGTGGAAAATGAAATGGCTGCCAATATCGAATCAAACTCTTTACCTGCATAAATTAAAAACACGTTTGATAAAATAAATGTGTGGGTTCAATAGGTAAGGTCACATTCCGAATCAAACACTGGGAATCATTAATTTATCGGTTGCGTGTTTGATAAAAAAGATGCGTACAACATAACGAGAATGTGCGCATCTTAAAAATTGGAAAGGTGTGGATGCGCTTTCACGCATCCACATTATCTTTGTTCGGTCAGCTCAGCCCTGTGGTGGTGGGGGTGGTGGGGGCTGCTGGTCCTGCGGCGGGTACTGTTGCGGCTGCTGCTGTGGTGGTGCAGGCGGCTGCTCATAGTACTGCGGCTGCTGTGGTGCATATTGCTGCTGTGGTGGTGCATACTGTGGTTGCTGTGGTTTCTTGTTCTTCTGTACTACAACAACGATTATGACAACAACGACGACCACGATAATAATGAGCAGAAGGAATCCAAAGAGGCTACTGCCTCCGGCTCCTCCAGTCACATCAGCGACCTCTGCCTGAGGGGACGCTGTGAAGTCCTTGACCTCGTCCATTGTGACTGTCTCGGTCATTACCTCGCCATCCATCGTGGCACCAGTTATAAAGCCAGAACTTGCATCATACTGTACACCTACATTCCCATCACCTATCAGGGATGTGGGATCCAGTATATCGGTGAACTGCCTTGTACCGGACATATCAAAGAAGGAGAATGCGTCACCAGCATTGGTCTCGATCACATAGATATTTTCACCAATGAGGTCTGTGCATGTGAACATGGCTCCGCCGCCATATCCATACCAGTCACCTGGGCCACCCGGGATCACTTCGAAGAAATTGTTATTTCCGATCTCGGTAGCCAGGTTGATGGTATCCTTCTCATTCGTGCTTGGCTCACCAGGTATGGTGGCTGATATATCGGTGGTTATGGTTCCCTTAGCATTCAGCACTCCGGTGACCTCGGTGTCCATATGTGGGACATACCAGACATCGCCTTCCTTTATCGGAAAGTCAAATAACTTTATAGGTGGGTCAAAGGTGAGCTGGAACACTATCTCAACGTCATCGACATCGATCGAGGCGTCGGCCGTTATGTCCATTGTTTCCCCTTCAGCCTTAACTGTCGCATCAATGTGAACCTCGGCCTTGAGCTCGGCTGTCATGGTCATATCTATCTTGGCTATGGCCAGCTGGTCTGTGGTGAAGTACATATTACCTTCCAGAATGACCTCGCCCTTTGCGAAGCCGTCTCCCTTGCCATCAACACTGATAGTGGAGCCCAGGAAGGCTGTGGAACCATCTACATCTGCTTCTATTCCAAGATCTATTCCGAAACCTCCAGCTACTTCCACATTATAACACTCATTATCACCTATCATCACATCGTCATCAATGACCTCGATACCGAAGTAAACACCGAGACCTCCATTGATCTCCAGGTTGGTTTCGAATCCCATGTCATCCAGCTGCTGAAGGCCATCTTTTATCTCGGTTCCCATCTCGTCCTCGATGTCCACGATATTACCGAAAGCCCAGCCGTCTCCGATGCTCCAATCTGGAACAGGGGCTCCAACACCAGTGCCCTCGACTCCGCCGCCTCCAATATCTCCACCATAACCGGAAGTTACCGTGATACTGAGTGTGTAATCACCAGTACCAGTTACAGCTTCTAGAACAATGTAATAATAACCACTTGTCGCATCCTGATACCAGATAGATTCAAAAGAATATGCTCCAGTTGAATCATCGACCCAGAATTCATATTCATCGTACAGGTACAGGTCAAAGTCATCTCCAGTTCCAGAGAAAGTGATGGTTAGGTCATCACCATTGTTCAACCATATTTGGTAGTAGTCTTCGTAATCTGTGATCTCATTCAATGATCCGAATATCGTGTCGCCATCGTACACGTACACGGCATCCCAGAAATCATCATTTGGTTCTGTGTCAGTTGCGCCGGCCACAAAAATTGCAGCCATTGGAATAACCAGCATCAATCCAAATACAATTGCTAATATTTTCTTCATCTTCATCACCCTCATTGTCTTATCTATCGATGAGTATTGACCCATAGAAATATGAGTGCAAGCCCATCTATTATACTCAACATTCTTCTATTATTTAAGAGTATTTATGTTTTGTATGTAAAATTCGTATAAGATACATGTGCGATCGCGTGTGTGTAGATTGGCATAGATAGGCTTCGGGCCCATTAAAGGGTCTAGCTCATTTCCAATCCAGAAGCCTCTTCTCTCCACTTATCATCTGTATGTCAGTTATATCCTGACTAACTTCCACCACGCCTTTGTAGGTTCCATCAGGATCCCTTACCGCAAAGTATCGGATATAGATGACACGGCCTTCCATATTCAGCCAGAACTCGGATACATCTTTTCTACCAGCTCTGAATTCCTCGACTATCTTTTCCACGATATGAACGCTTTTGGGTGGATGGCATTTGGATACCTGTCGGCCGATGATGGCCGCACTTCTCGGGAATATCCGGTGCTTGCCAGCCGAGTAGTATGCCACAGTACCATTCTCGTCAACATAGGTGATATCAACTGGAAGATGTGTCAGCACGAGGTCTATCTGTTCAGGTGTCATCCGGCCAGTGCTCAGAGGTATCGTAGTAATATCGCCATCAGGAGCAGGTCCAGTGGATACTGGCTCACTTACCTTTGCCGGAACTGCAGGACCCCATCCCTCTCCAGGTTGTATCCATGAATAACCAATTTCATGCCCACCATGTTTGACCCTGAGCCATTCCGTGGAATTCAGAACTTCGAGGGCCATCGGGTAAAGGATCTGCTCCTCCTTGTATACCATGTCATTTATCATCCGGGTAACTTCATTTATGGAGTTTATTACATTGGATAGGTCATTCTCCGAGATCTGCGTCTTGGCCTTCTTCAATGCTAACCGGATATCATCATGGATGGCCCACATGACCTGTGTGGGTCCGGACACATCTCGGGATTCCAGCAATGGAAATAGCTGATTTTCTTTCCTGAGATAATGATAATCTATCTTAGATAGAGCATCCATCTGTTCCACAAGTCTTGGCTTGCCCTCATTGAACTTATCAGGGTCGGGAGGGTTTCCCATATGGCCGATGATCTCCTCGATATTCTTGATCATCCTCTCGGATTCTCTATTTTCCATCATGAAGGTATGGATCGGATGACCTGGCTGTGATTCGGGAACTGGCTGTGCATCCAGGGACTGTTTGAATACCTCAACATGGACATCGCATAATTTCTTGACCTCCATCTCGGGCATCCCCTCATCTATAAGGGCCTGCTCCATTGCCGCTATCTCGATCGGACTGACATCCTTTATAAGATCAGCAAAACGGGCTTTCAGGATATCCATGTCCACATCCTTGTGAATGTCATTGATTATGCCCTTCAGTATCTCATTCCTTTCTTCCCGGGATGGTGGCTGTGCATCACTGGAGTCCATGATGTCGGGTTGGACAGTGGCTGTGCTGGTGGAAGTGCCTGAAGAGGCATTCCTCTCTATCTCTTTTTCTATCCTGGAAAGGAAATCCGGAGTTTCGAAATCCCCCATACCAGCAACGGTATCCAGGGTCGCGAACCTTCCCATGGTCCTTCTGGTCAATGAATTGTTGAGTTTGTCGTATTTATCCGACATCTCCAGCAAGTAGTCCAATAAAAAGGGATATTCCTTCAGCATATCCATGAATTTAGTCTTTCCTGTTAATTCCATAATATCACACTCTCTTCAACGTAAGATATAGGAGGAAAGACGTTTAAATGCTTCGCCGATTTGATACGCATTTATACCTGTACATGCCAGTCCCCTACAGTATGCCCTTCAGTAGAACTATCAGATAACCCCAGCCCAATTCAAGAAAAGGACCACGAATGTGCAGATGAATACAGCAGGAATAGTTATGATGATACCTATTTTTGCCAGTTGCTTGGCCGTGATATGGCCTGATGAATATATCAGAGTGATGGGAGGGGTTCCAATTGGTGTGATGAAAGATAGTGAGAGAATAAGAGCAACAGGAAGAACCATCATCCTCATGCTCTCCCCCATGGCATTGGCAAAGGCCATCAATATCGGAATGAATATGGCCGCACTGGCCGTATTGCTCAGGAAATTGGATATCCCGACCACGACAAAGGATATGAGAAGAATGATGGCTATGACTGGCATGCCGAAGAATATGTCAAATAAGCCCGAAGTTATCCAATCCGCCGCTCCCGTGGATACTATCGCTTCACCGAGTGCCAGACCAGCTCCGATTATCAGAAATACACCCCAAGGCACGATCCTGGCATCCTCCCATTTCATTGTTCCCGTGACAAAGAGGGCGACCGTTGCAAGGAGGCTGACTATGGCGGAACTCATGAAACTGGATGGAAAACCAAATAACTCGCCTATGCTGGCACCCGATACCCAGAATATGATGGTGAAGGCAAATATGGTCAGGGTCTTCTTCTCTCCCCCGGACATCGGTCCAAGGGATTCATAACCCTCTTTCAATGAGTCGATATTCACAGTTACCTCGGGTATGGGCAGTACCTTTAGAATTATCTTCCATGTCATGAATAGAAGTATGAAAGCCGTTGGCATGCCGATTATCATCCAGTCCACGAAGCTCCATG
Organism: Thermoplasmata archaeon; assembly: GCA_023137005.1. GTDB lineage: Archaea > Thermoplasmatota > Thermoplasmata > SG8-5 > JAGLSY01 > JAGLSY01. The sequence goes on along the minus strand of JAGLQE010000361.1, from coordinate 541 downwards.
GTCCCTGCTCGGCAAAGATAGCCGAAGCAACTGCATTGGGAGCAGAACCGATAACAGTTCCCAGACCTCCGATCACGGCCGCAAAACCAATTCCTATGAGAAGCAATGTTGTGAGGCGTTTTGAGCTCTCCTTGTCCTCGACCGTGGCAGAAAGACTTATGGCGAAGGGAGCCAGCAATGCGACAGTGGCTGTATTGGATATCCACATTGACAGGATGGCGGACACCAGCATCATGGACAGTAGTAGCTTATCGATCTTACCCTCAGAACGGATCAAGAAGGGGTACAGCATCCTCTTGTCAAATCCGGTCTTGTGTACGGCTCCGGCAAGCATCACACCCCCCAGGAGAAGGTATACAACAGGGTTGGCGAATGGCAAAAGGGCATCACTGGTCTCGAATATCCCGAAAGCCGTAAGAAGAACTGGCACTAACAAAGCAGTGACCGGAAGCGGTATGGCTTCGGTGGTCCAGAGCAATGCGACACCGACGAATATCGCGAGGGACATGTGGGCTTTGTAGCTGAGATCAAGTGGAAGAAG
>JAGLQE010000360.1 GCA_023137005.1 Thermoplasmata archaeon | reverse complement strand
AAGGGCTCATAGGGTAGCTAGGATATCCTGCTGGCCTTCGGAGCCAGCGACTGGGGTTCGAATCCCCATGAGTCCGTTCTTTATTTTTATCGTATTAGCTGCGAGCTCATGGGCTCGCGTTCTACATTCATGATCTCTTTATAGCGAAGTCCAGAGCTAGCTTTCATTTATTCAACTTCGGACCTTCCGGCCCCTTCATGGTCAACCTGTACTCTTCCAGGCAATTGATGCACTTCATGGCATGATCCACCCCAGCTTTCAGATCCGCCCTTTCCAGTGCTTCCTCCGCTTTCTGCATTAGAATGATATGATCATCCACCACGCCACCATTGTTCACTATCTCGTCCATCATCTTCTTGCCTCTGCGGATGGTGGTTATCAGAAGTTTATGGTGTCGTAAAGTGTAACTGGCAAGTTCCTGGGCCACCTCCACCATATTGGCCGCCTCCTGTGTCAGGCCGCCCTCCATCATCATCTTGGCCCCGGCCAGCATATTCGCTACTTCCTGAAGATCAGCACCTATGCGCATGCCATGCTCTACCTGTCCTTCGACATAATCTATCATGTTCCAAACATGTTTTTCTTCTTCCACTGACATTCTACCCACCAGAATTAAGTAATAAATGTTTGAACACCGTTAAATACTTTATGGCGTGAGTATCGAGAATAATAATCATATGTTAGTTTTATAAAACAAATGTATTACATTTTTCTACTGGAATCAAAAGAGAGCCCCGGCCTATCCGTACAAGCTCTTCCAATCTTTTCTGGAAGTATCCTTGTTTTCTGCATGGACAGGATCTCGCGGTTTCTTTTTATCACTGGCCTTCGTCTTTATCCTTATTTTTCCAGGCCCATCTCCTTTTATGCAATCCAAGCAATCTTTCACATCCAGATCCTTCAGCCAGAGAGTCATTTTCGCTTCTTTCAAAAGATCGATATCATGGCAATCCGAGGAGCTTATCACATTTAGATCCATACCCGTCAGGTGCTTTGACCGAATATCGTCTATCTTATTTGCTTCCTTTACCTCAACTGCATCCAGCTCCAATCCCTCAGGCATGAAACCCAAATGTGAGATGATGCTGAAATCCCTGTCAAGATGAGATGCGACTGCAATTCCATTGAAATCATGTATATGAGATACCAGTTCATCTATGGTCTGGCTCAATGGCATGGACAGCATGCTGTCATCCTCGCCAATGGCCTTGCCCTGACTGTTGAATTTTATCTGATTGCCGAATATCTGTGGCTTGTTCTTTATTCCTTTCATCAAACTCGGCCTCACGATATCCTCGCAAAAGGCCTCCAACCTCTCAATATCTGGAAAATAGCCCAGCAGGTGTATCTCCTCCGAGGTTTGCAGTTCTATGCCTGGTATGAACAATATATCTCTCGTTTTTGCCGCATTAGAGAAGGATCTGCAATTGAAGCCCGCATTATGGTCGGTGATGGAGAATACCCTAATTCCCAATTCATCTATCCTTTCCACGATCTTCCCGGGTATCATATTGTCATTTGCACATCCCGATAGGGCGGAATGGATATGCAGGTCTGCCGTGAAGGGGGCCAGTCCATCAGAGGTTTTGGACATCATCGAACTCCTAGCTCATATAGCTTGCCAGAAAGCTGGAAGGCATTTTCCTGGCTTTTGAAGATCATGATGTTCTCTTCATCAGCCTTGTCAATGACATCGCCAGGGACATCAAAGCCCTCGCACACGATGATGACCGAGATATCAGCCATGGTTGCCACGCCGATGATGTTCTGATGGCTCTGAATGGTCATCCATATTGAATTTGGTGGAGTGGCGGACAGCACATTGCTCAGCAGATCGCAGCAATATCCGTGATGTATATCCATGTCTTCATCTAACTTCCTATTGACATTCTCCAGGCCTAGCTTGGAAACGATATCTGACAATCTCATGAAATCACTCTCATCATTTTATTGCGATCATTTTGTTAAAACCATAGTGATAAACAATTGAAATAATTAACTATCAATTAACTATCCGACAAAAAAACAATGATAGAAAGGTATAATAATCAGATGGAACCTATACCATAATTCATTGAACATATAGAAAAGAAATTAATGTGATCTAAATGAAAATTGATGAAATTGCTGAATTATTGGATGCCACGATACATAGTCGGCCAGATGGTTCTGATATCGATATAAATTGCGGGGGAGCTTCGGACCTGATGAGCGATGTCTTGACATACATGAGCGACCTGCCACCAAATGTTCCAAAAAGGATGATATTGATAACCGGTCTCATGAACCCACAGGTCATACGCACCTCGGCCTTGGTAGACATTCCTGCGGTCCTATTCACCAGGGGCAAGGTCCCTGGCCAGCAGGTGATAGATAAGGCAAAGGAAAACGACATAGCTATCCTCAGCACCGATCTCAAGACCTACACGGTCTGCGGTATCTTGTACAGTAAAGGACTTCAGAGCATAAACGATGAATGCAAGTGATGAAAATGAATAGTTTCGAGAAAAAGCTACTCAAATACAAACAATATGACTCACTGCTTATCAATGGTCGAATATCGGACTTCATGTCAAAACCTCCGATAACATTGACCGGGGAAGCCACAATGGCAGATGCAAAGGCACTTATGCGGGACAATAAGATATCTGGAATCCCAATTGTTGATGATGGTGATAAGCTGACTGGTCTGGTAAGCCTGGAGAATATCATAGTTGCTCTTGAGAACCAGAAGATAAATGACCCTATCCACAAGCATATGGTCACCAATGTGAGCCATCTCATGGATGATATGGCGGTCTCCGCGGTCATGTCATATCTGATGACACATGGCTATCACAGATATCCTGTGGTGAATAAAGAGAAGAAAGTGGTCGGGATCGTTACGAGGGGGGACCTGATGCTCCACCTTTACACCCAGCTTGGCAATATTTACATGCACAATAAGAGAAGGGATGATCTGCTCACACCAGTCATCCATCTGTCGGACTCAGACAAAAGCATGGATGATATGTCCTTCTCATATGACATAAACACCCGTGATATCGACATGGCAGGAAAGGGTTCCACGCTTTTCAAGAAATTCTTGCAGGAGCATGAGGTCCCGGTTGCCGAGACCCGTAGAGCCAGTATATCCCTGTATGAGGCCGAGGTCAATGTTGTTATCCACGGGGGCGGAAAAGGTGAGATAAAGGGCTATCTGGTCAACAACCAGATATTCATGGTCGTGGTGGATCATGGCCCGGGAATAGAGGATATCGACCTGGCCATGGAGATCGGATACACTACCGCCACCGCCGAGGCCAGGAAGAGGGGGTTCGGTGCGGGGCTGGGGCTCAACAATATCAAGCAGTACTCCGATAAGTTGATAATCATATCCAGTAGCGACGGCGTGAAGATCGAAATGGTGGTCATTCCCGAAAATAAATGATGCCACACTGGCACGAGCGGAGATTCAAATATGCGGACCCTTTCTGACCATATCTTTGACCTGGCACAGAACTCTGTCAATGCAGAAGCCAGCAATATCAAGGTATCCATTGAGGAGAACATCCCAGGCAATACCTTTGTGATAAGGATAGAGGACGATGGGCGAGGCATAAAGCCAGAGCACCTGTCAAAGGTGAAGGATACTTTTTTTACCACTAGACCGTCAGATAAACGCAATGTTGGTCTGGGCATCTCTTTGATGGATGCCACATGCCAGCGGTGCGGAGGCTCCCTGGATATCCAATCAAATTACAGGCACGGTACCAAACTCATCACCACAATGGAGCATGACAATCTTGATAGGCCCCCCCTTGGCGATCTGCCAGCCATATTCACATCATTGATCTTATCGTCATTGGAGAACAAGGTGAAGTGGGTTCTGGAACATGCGGTGAACGATAAGAGATACCAGATAAGGAACAGGGCTACCATGGAAGAGCTGAATATCTTATCCTATTCAGACCCTGAGGCAAAGCGGAAATTGCTCTCACTGATAAAGGCTAAAGAAAGATCTATTCGATCTTAGGAATGCTCATCCGTGAATAACAGTGTCATTCTGTTTTTAACAATACAGCCAGCTGTTTCTTCCTGATACCCAGGTCCTTCTTTGGCTCCAGTCCCATGGCCAGACCCAGAAGTTGGGGGTAGAAGAACACCGGGATATTATAATCGATCTCGTACTTCTCCTTGATGGCCTTCTGCATCTCGTCGTACATGATATTGCAGAAGGGGCATATCAGGGTCATGGCATCGGCTTCCACCTTCTGAACATTGTCCAGTTTGGCCTTGACCATCTTGATGGGTGTTTCCTCATTGATGGCCAGTATCCCGCCGCCGCAGCATTGCATTCTATTTTGATAATCCAGGTAGGTTGCCCCAGTGGCTTCGATGAGCAGATCCAGGGTTTCTGGGTGTATGGGATCGTCAAAACCATCGAAGATGCTTGATGGCTTGACATAATGACAGCCATAATGGGGCGCGATTCTCACACCCTCCAGTGGCTGGATTACGGCTTCTTTCAACCTGTCCAGGCCGATGTCTTCAATTAGAACTCTTGCAAAGTGTCTTACCTTTGACTTACCAGTGTATTGGAGACCCGAATCCTTCAGGATGCTGTTGATGCGCTCCTGGTCCTTTACCTTGTCCGGGTTCTCGAAGAGCTTCTGGACCTTGGTCAGATGGCCGGTGCACGCACTGCATAGAGCGATGATGTCCAATCCCTGTTTCTCGGCAAGGGCCAGGTTCATGGCCGCAATAGACATCGAGGAATCATAATGTACTCCTTCTATCGGATAGCCGCAGCAACCGAATTCGGGAATATCCACCAGCTCGATTCCCAGCTTGGCCGAGACCTTCCTCATGGAAAGTTCATAATTGAAAGCACGGACAGGCACAGTGCATCCCAGGTATATGGCATATTTCTTTTCGCTCATTCTAAACCCCTCCTCTTCAAGTCGGGCTTCTGAATGCGCTCCTTGCAGTCGCTCATTCAGACCCACCTCCGTCCATGGCTTCCTGAATACCAGCCTTCTTCAGTATCTCCTTCACCCGGGGAACTGTCAGGTCCAATGTTGGAATTTCGTTCTTCTCTCTGACGGTGTTCTCGAAGTCACTGACCTCCAGAAGCCTTCCCTGCTTGTTAAGGAAGTCAACACTGGTCCTCATGGCAGGCGGTGTGTGGCCCTCTTTCACGGCCAGATTGCGGGCCGCGGAGAATACATTGGTTATCTTCACATCACGGGGGCATAACTCATAGCAGCTGTAGCAACCGGAGCAGAGCCAGATCATCTCGCTCTTCAGAACCTCTTCTCTCATCCCGAGGACTATCATGCGTATTATCTTCCTTGGGTCGAAGCTCTCCTCCTGGTCGAAGACAGGGCAGAC
>JAGLQE010000036.1 GCA_023137005.1 Thermoplasmata archaeon | reverse complement strand
GTGGTAAGCCAGGATGCTGACCCCTTCGATGGTCATGAAACATGGATTTCCAATAAATCGAATATTGGACTCACTGTTGAACAATTCCTTGATCTCATCGTCGAGGGCGGGCTGTGGCTCTGCTGGCCGTACTGCATCGTGATTGCCTGGTTGCATGATCATCTCGATGTGCGGCGGCACCAATTCGAGCATTCTGCCTAGTTCAGCATATTGCTCCATCAAGTCGTCGATATCCAGCTCATCCTTCTGATTTGGATATATGCCGATACCGTCAACCAGATCACCCGCGATGACCATGTACTGGACATTGGATGCCTCTGGGCTTTCAATGAGCCAGTCAATGAAGCGACCCCATTCTTCCCTGAGAAAATGACTGCTACCCACATGGATATCCGAGAGAAATAGGACATCGACATCACTAGCAGATCTAGTGGGGGACTTGTTCACGGGAATGTCGGGCTTGACTATCTCATCCGGGATGAGCATCATGCTGTCATTCTTGTTCCTGCTTCCCTTATTCTTCTTCATCTGGCCTATGATGCCGATAACTTCATCCTTTATGATGGAAATATTCTGCATGGGGTTTCCCTTGGGTATCAGGACGAATATAGAGCCAGTATCATCCTCTATTGTGAGGGTGGTGTGTCCGTTCTTCGTCTGGCCGATATCATTGATCATACCGATGACACGAACCTCGCCCTCTCTTTTGGTCGCATTAGCAATGGATGTCGATGCCTTCATCCTCTGCCATTGTCTGACTATCCTGCTGAGAGAAACATAACGATCCTTGAAGTATCGAGCAAAATTTTCAATTTTACTCTCACAGGTGCTGTTGCCAGTGATGTCGGTTATCACCACCACCCCACTCTTATCTGACTTCTGTGGTCGGGCTGTTCTTTCCACAGTGGGCTCTGGTAGCAGGGTCTGGGTCTCCTTCTCTTCCAGGGGAAAGGAATTTGATGAGTTTGGAGAGTTATTTTCATCCAAATGCGGTTCATAGGACAGGACGGATTCGGTCATTCGGAAATCCTTCAGTGTGAGGACCAGTGGCAGGGCGCTCCTGTCTTCCAAGAAATCTCTGATAAAAGCCCTTGGATCCCTCTGGGAAAGTATATAATTTACAGCTTCTGGCTCGATGAGGGTACCGTGGTCGGTGAGTATCTTTAAAACTTCCTCTTTCATGAGGTCAAGGGGTATGCGGAGGGGGGATTTAACGGTTATGATGGTAATAGAAAAATCGCCCTCACCTGCCCGAAAATCAATTAACTTAACAATAGAAAAATGGGGCCGAGGGGGA
>JAGLQE010000359.1 GCA_023137005.1 Thermoplasmata archaeon | reverse complement strand
ATTTTTATCATGTACCTGATTCCCAGTTAATATGTTCCTGGATATCAATGATATATTCTCTGGAGACCATGACGGTAAAGAAGTGAAGATAAGAGGCTGGATACACCGTACACGAAGCAGTGGCTCCATTGTTTTCGCGGTGCTGAGGGATCCCTCTGGCATAATACAGGTGACTGTCAAGAAGGGCAATGTTCCGGATGACAAGTTCCAGGAAGCGAAGAATGCATTGGTCGAATCTTCCCTGAGCATAACTGGCACCGTGCACGAGGACGAACGCGCACCCGGTGGATACGAGATACGAGCCAGTGATATCGAGGTTTATAATTATGCGGAAGCATACCCCATAACCAAGGACCAGAGCGAGGAATGGCTTAGAGAGAACAGGCATCTCTGGATAAGGTCGACCAGAATGACGGCCATCATGAAGATACGCTCCACTCTCACGGGAGCCATACACGAATTTTTCCGAGAGAGGGAATATCATGAATTCACTCCTCCCATCCTCCAGCCCAACCAGTGTGAGGGCGGTTCGACCTTGTTCGAAGTGAAATACTATGATTCAAAGACCTATCTTTCCCAGACCTGGCAGCTGTATGCCGAGGCCATGATATTCTCTCTGGGCAAGGTCTATGATATGTCGCCCACCTTCCGGGCGGAGAAGTCCAAGACTTCTCGCCATCTGACCGAATTCTGGATGGCGGAGATGGAAGCCGCCTGGCTAACTTACTTGGATGTTATCGAGATAGCCAAGGATGAATTGAAATTCATCATCAAGAGGGTGCTGGAGAAGAATGAAAGTGAGTTGAAACTTCTGGAAGTTGACATTGATAATCTGAAAGCAATGATCGAAAAGGAATGGCCCACCATCACCTATACCGAAGGACTCCAGATGCTGAAAGATAAAGATGGAATGGATGTCGAGTGGGGCAAGGACCTGAGGACCATCGAGGAAGTGGCGATCATGAAGCATTTTGACACTCCGGTCGCGGTCATCCAATATCCAAAGGAGGTCATGGCCTTCTACAAGCCGGTGGAGGAAGATGCTGATGCTCCAGGGCCTGTTGCCAAGTGCTTCGACATGCTAGCAACCGATGGTACCGAGATAGTGGGCGGATCCGAAAGGGATTCCGATCTAAAGGCCATCATCGAGAGCTTGGAAAAGGAAGGAGAGGACATCGCGAATTATGACTGGTACCTGGATCTCAGAAGATACGGTTCGGTCATCCACTCGGGTTACGGCCTGGGTGTCGAGCGAGTGCTGGCCTGGATATGCGGGCTGGACAATATCAAGGATGCGATCGCATTTCCGAGGACCATGAATAGGTTCAAACCGTAAGCATTTCATAGGCATGAACAAATTCTAGCCTTGAATATAGTATGATCATGAATAGGTTCAAACCGTGAATCGCATGGCTACAAACTTTTAAACCTCGCCTCCATTACCAGACATAACAATGACATCCATCATGCTCGAATCAGTAAATTTCCTCGCCTTGCTAATGCTGGGTATCGGCTTCTTCTGGAAGGACAATAGATGCCATCTTGTAAGAGCAATGGGCTGGACCGGACTGGGGATGTACTGGATCACCAAGGCCTTCCCCTATTTTGCGGAAAATGACTGGGTCAATGGGCTGGGGGCCGCCATGGCCTTGCCGATCTTCCTATTCCTAGCCTTCCACGAATTCCGATCGTATCAGTGGAAGGAGGAGTATCACCCCCTCAGGTTCGTGACAGGTGCTATGTTCATTGCCGGAATGGCGTATGTATTGATCGACAATGTTCCAGTGGTGGCGGAGGTATTCATCGGAATAGTAGCGGAGCAGAGCGTGTGGCTGGCCAATGTATTTGGCTATGATTTCGGAGTATTGTATATCACACCGGATGGTGCACCCCTCACTGGTCATGGCACGAATATCATAATCGTTCTGGAATGCACGGCGATCCAGGCACT
>JAGLQE010000358.1 GCA_023137005.1 Thermoplasmata archaeon | reverse complement strand
GATATTTTATAACACAGCTATTTTATTATATAAAGTTAACTATTAAAATTCACCCTCATAAATAAAAGAGCTGGCTCATGGATGTTGGAACTTAGGATATGGTGTTCTCATCCACCCAGGCCAGATAGTCTTCCGACCCTCCGATCATGGGAATGGCTATTATTTCGGGAACCTCATACGAGTGAAGCTCTTTCACCCTGGTAATTATCTCATCCAATCTGATATCCTGGGTCTTGCAAAGTAGCATTATCTCTTCATCATCTTCCACCTTGCCCTGCCATCTGTATATGGAATTGACTGGAAAGCGATTGGCACAGGCTATCAGTTTCTCGTCCAAAAGTGTTTGAGAGATCATAGTGGCCTCTTTATCGTTGGGTGCTGTTATCATGACAAGGATATGGGACATCTCATGCACCTTTTTTCTTGGATATTGGGAATATTTCCTTGTTAAAGGGACACTCATGGTCTTCGGATGGCTTGCATTGGATCCTCTCTCCGGTCTCGACATAATGGCGGTAATGTGCGAACCAGTGCGATTCCTCCTCCGCCCCCTGGACGAATTCCACGAACTTGGTCAGCCTTTCCATGGTGTCTGGGTGAACCGTGTGCTCTATCTTGCAGGCATCCTCCTCAGCTATCTCCTCATCGACCCCGAATATCATGAGCAATTCTCTGAGGGTATCATGCTTGGTACGAACTGCCTCGGCAATAATTCTACCCTTCTCGGTCAGGGTCACGCCACTGTATTTCTCATAATTGATGTATCCATCATCAGATAGTTTCTTGAACATCTCGGTCACGCTGGAAGGTCCAACACCGAGTATCTGGGATATGTCTCGAACCTTGGCATAGCCCTTCTTGTTCACCACCGTGTAGATGGCCTCCAGATAATCCTCATTCCTGTCAGTGGTCATGATATCAACACGACCGAAACATTTTCGGTTATAATTAAGGTTTGGGGTAAGAAAGTGTATTCTACTATCAGGCCTATTCGGGTGTATGGTCTCGAACCTGGATAATTTCTCTACAAGATCCCGAACCATATGCGGTGTGGACGAGGCTGGTCGCGGCCCGGTCATGGGGCCCCTGGTGGTCTGCGCCTTCATGGTGGATGATGATACTGTACTGAGAGAACTGGGCGTGAAGGATTCCAAGAGGCTCACCCCCAAGAGAAGGGAAGAACTGGCCCTTCAGTTAAAGGATGTCGGGAAGTACGAGATAACCGTCATGGACGCCGAGGACATCGATGTTCTGAGGAACAGGTACACTCTCAATGTTATCGAATCTAAACTATTCGCTTCGGTGATCGAGAAGCTGGGACCTTGCCAGGCGGCCTACCTGGATGCCGCGGATTCCAATGAAGAAGAGTTTGCCAGGCAGGTGAAGAAGGAACTCGGGGATGCGGGCAAGGACCTTGAGATAATATCAAAGCACGGGGCGGATGATATTTACCCTGTGGTATCCGCGGCCTCGATCATGGCAAAGACCACCCGGGATAATATCGTCAAAGAATACGAGAAAGAACTGGGCCAGCCTATTGGCAGTGGCTATCCATCAGATCAAAAGACAATTGATTTCCTCAAATCGTATTACTCCGAGCATGGCAAGATGCCGCCTCACACCCGCATGAGCTGGAAAACCGTCGGAAGGTTGATAAACGAGCTTAGCATGAAGGGTTTAGCAAGCTTTGATGAAGATTAATATCTCAATTAAATTATAAAATGAGTCGAATAATTACAATCAAAAGATCATAAAATAATAACTGGATGGATGATAAAATGGATGAACTGGAACAATTATTAACCAACACGGTCGAGAAGTTCAAGGCCAAGATGCAGGAAGACGAGGACCTGAGGGAAGAGATGAAGGACCTGGTAAGGACCATCAATATCGAGCTAACAGATGCCGAAGGCTATTCCTTCATAATGAACAAAGGTGACATAACGGATTTCAAGAAAGGCTATATCGAGAATCCGGATGTGGCTATCCAGATCACCCAGGCTGATATGATCGCCTTGATGAAGAAGGAACTTAAACCCATGAAGGCATGGGCCACCAAGAAACTGAAGTTCGAGGCCGAGCTGGAAGATGTTGTGCGACTACGCAAATTCTTCTAGATCAATAGTCTAGATCTCGATATCCAGTCCACCTAAGAACTTGGCCAGGTTCATGCCTTTCTTAGCAATTTGGCTTTTGGGTTTGATAGATAGCGCCTTCTCGAATAATGGGACTGCTTCCTTCCATCTGCCCAGTCCTTCTAAAGCTGCTCCTTTCTTGGCCAGTGCATTGGGGTCCTCTGGATCCAGATCAATTGCCTTGTCGAATACTGGCAATGCCTCTTCCATCTTTCCCATTGTGACCAAAGTTCCAGCTTTCTTCAGCCAGATAGCCTGCTTGTCCGGGTTCTTCTCGATCTGATTCTCCAATTTGATAAGCTCTGCCGGGGCCTTGTCCAGCCTCTTCTGCGCCTTGTCCATATCGATCTTGGCCAGCGGGTGCTTGGGGTAGGTCTTGTAGGCCTCGCCCAGAAGGCGGGTTGCTTCCACGCAGTTCCCGTAATAAAGTTCGGTATATCCCTCATAATGCAGGTCATTCGCCTTCAGAAGGTTCATCTGATCATCACAGTAATTTTCTAATTCGATCTGCTTGGCAGTTGCCGCGATACCCTGCAAGTACTCGAATATCGTCGGGTCGTCCAGTGGTCGGTAGAATTCCTCCTCCACTTCTTTCAGCTTGGTATTGATAAGCTCGAGTATTTCCTTATCCTTCAGGCTGCATTCCTTCGCGCTCTTCAC
>JAGLQE010000357.1 GCA_023137005.1 Thermoplasmata archaeon | reverse complement strand
CGGGCACTGGTGCGGGCATATCCATGACCGACAATGAACTTAAAAACAAGATACACAATCTCATGCTCAGGACTGGGCAGGTGGATGGAGATCCTGCATTGATAGACCAGAGATTGAACACCTATCTTGAGGAGATCACCAAGATCACAGCAGTGGTGGACGCAGTTCGTAGAGACAATGATCTGGACCAAAAGTTACCAAAGGTAGCTATCAAGCATCCAGACTTTGATAAATGGAATGAAGTGATCGCCAATATGAAGGCTATTATCCTTGATCAGTTAGATATTTTGGATATTCAATTGATCGAGCCGGATCAGGACTGGGATGGACTGGATATTGCCATTCACATTAACGAGGAAAAAATCCATGAGAAATATCAATATATCGCCACCAAGATCGCATGGACATTGCAAAGCATGCCTCCAGTTAATATAAAAAATAAGATAGGTGAAGAATATTTCACGATAGGGATCGAAGGACAACAGGTCTATATCTCCAATGATATGGTATCAGCTGAACTATCAGTTCCGGAGGGGGTCATTGAAAGAGATCTCGAAGCAGGCATCATCTATGTCGACACAAGGATGAGCGAGGAAGCACAAGGTGAAATGCTCACGCATAAGATATGCGCACAGATATCCAGCATGAGAGATGAAATGGAACTGGCCGAGGAAACATATGTCGAAGTGCAGATATTCACTACCGATGACAAACTTGCTGAAGAAATAGATAAGAAAAAAGATGATATATCAGCAAAAACGAATGCGTATAGTGTGGAAATACCATTTGACGATCCGTTCAAAGGCGATGATTACCTGGTTGCGGAAATAGAGCATGATGATGAAATAATAAAGATCGGAATAATTCCTGTAGAGTTTGAAGATGAATGATCGTATTGTGCCCAATATATATTGCACTAATCCAGCCAGACCCCATCCTCCCTGAATTCCTGGATCAGGCGGACACCGGTCAGAACTTCCAATAATAGAAAGAGCACTAGCATCAGAACAGGATATGCGGAATAATCCCCCTTTATAATGATAAACGATATTAGTATACCCCAGAATATCAGAGAGAATACGCTGGCCCCACGTCCCTTCACATTGGTGATCTCCTTTTTGGTATCCAATGGTTCAGGCTCTTGTGTTTCCAGTGATGCCTGAGGTTCTTCAGAAATATGAATTCCATTCAGTTCTCGGGGTTCTGTATCTTCCATTCTCATCACTCCTTCTTGATTATCGCAATATAATGGGGAAGGTGGTCTAGATATTTAACGACCTTCCAGCCAGTGCCATCCAATATCTCTTCCATTTCCTCTTTGGAGACCATCAGATACTCGAACCAGGGATTGATATATTTTTTGTATCGCACCCTTAATTTCAGCTGGCCAGACATCTTGCCACGCTTACGATTATATTCCTGATACCATAGATGTCCAGGTTTATCAGTGTCATAGATATCCAAAGTCTCGGCGATTATCAAGGCATCATTCGTGGTGATGGAATGAAACCTCTTTAAAAGCCATCTGGCTCTCTTGAAATTACTGAACAATCCGAAGTTATGGCCCATCATAGTGATGGTGTCGAACTTTCCCAACTTAGAGGTGATCTGGGTGATAGACAGGAGCTTTGTCTTCTTCAAGCCTCTTTCCTTCGCGACCTTCAGTGCCATGGGAGAATTATCAATTCCCAAAACATCCAATCCCTTATTTTGAAGATATATAGCATGGCGTCCAGCCCCGCTCCCAATATCCAACACCTTGCCTTTAGCTAATTTCATGGCCTTCTTCTCATGGAGTGGCCAGTCCTTGTACTCCGACAGGTACTGCTCGGGGCCATCCGTGGCATCAAGATAGCCATCCTCTCTCTCGATAATCTCCCTAACTTCTTTACCCTTCCAGCGGTCGTAGATCGCATGCCCTTGCGCATCCTCGTGATCCTTCAATATTGACATGCACATCACTCCAGTTTTTTATTCTGCAGATTGTAAAGATCCACCATCTCCATAGTGGAGGTCGCATCCTCCGGCCCCTTATCCTCCCGAATTCCAAGGAACCTCGGGAACCGGATGGCCAGGCCATTTTCTTTTCTTATCTCGCCAAGCCCGCAGGTGTGTATGGGAGATAGGGTTATTTCCGCGCCTTTAACTTCCATCACCATCCGGGGTTCGATCCAGAAATCGGGCTTCATCTTGGAATCCACACGAGTTGGCGCACGCTCTACTTTGTGAGCACCCAGGATCTCGGTCAGGTAGGCCAGCATCTCATCATTGAAACCAGTTCCCAGCTTGGTCACCGATTCGAACACATCTCTGTCACGATTGTAAGTTGCCATCAATAGCGCGCCGTACCAGCCAGCCCTTCTCCCTCGGCCAGCAAATGCTCCTATCACGACCAGATCGACCGTGTCATCCAGCTCGGAGCGATAATCTCTCTTGAACTTCACCCATTGCCATCCCCTGGAACCAGCTTTGTAGGGTGAATCATCTGCAATGGACTTGGCGATTATGCCTTCACAGCCATCGGAGATGGACTGTTGAAAGAACTCCTCGGCCTCGTTTGGATCCTCGGTGATAAGTGAATGAGAAATGAATACCCTGTCAGATGTCTCGATACAGCTAGCCAGCCTCTCTCTCCTAACAGAATATGATAGATCTATAAGCTCCTCATCATTGAGGAAAAGGCAGTCGAAAAAGAAAACAGACACAGGATAATCCTCAATGGCCTGGCTCAAGTCGGTCTTCCTGCCCCGGCGATGACTCACTTCCTGGAATGGAAGCATCTGGCCTGTATTGATGTCAATGGGCACGCATTCTCCATCGAGGATGGTCTCCTTACCCTTGAAGGTCGTTTTC
>JAGLQE010000356.1 GCA_023137005.1 Thermoplasmata archaeon | reverse complement strand
GAGGAACAGGTCAAGAAGTCCGCGGGTCAGGTGATGAGCCTTCTCACTTTACTGTCCATCGTGATATGCATCGTTGGAATTCTGGCCACTGACCTTGTGCTGGAGTTCATGGGAGCGGAAACCGCCCTTGTGGAGATCGCTTCCCCCTACATCAAGGTGATATTCGTCAGCATGCCCTTCATGTTCATGATGATGACCTATTCCGGCATACTTCGCGGCTGGGGTGATATGAAGACACCCATGTACATCATGGCCTTCAGTGTCATCCTCAATATCATCCTTGACCCCATCCTGATATTCGGCTGGGGTGGGGTAACAGCCTATGGTGTTACAGGCGCGGCCATGGCCACTGCCATATCCCGAAGCATAGGCGCGGCCATCTGCATGTACCTGCTCTTCAAGGGCAAGAGCCTGACCATCTCATTATCCCATCTCAAACTCGAGAAAGAAAGAGTGATGCAGATATTTAAAATTGGAATTCCGGCATCCATAGGCCAGGCCATGGTGGCCTTTGGTTTCGTAATACTCATGGGATTAGTGGCCCAGACCAGCACGGTCGTTCTGGCAGCCTATGGTATAGGGAACCGTGTGATCAATATGGTATTTGTCCTGACAGGTGGTTTGACCGGGGCCGCAGTGACCATGATAGGTCAGAATCTTGGAGCTGGCAACTTAAAAAGAGCTGGCAAGATACTCAATTCCACAATGATGGTGACCGCTTTCCTGCTTTTCCTATGCTCCACCTTCTTCTACATATTCAGGAAACCCATATTCGAGATATTCATCGATGATCCCGAGGTCATAGCCGAGGGTGGGAGATTCCTCATGATATTCGGAACGACCATACTGTTCTTCGGGGTATTCGGGAGCGTCCAATCAGCTTTCCAGGCCTCGGGCCAGACGATCCCCAGTATGATATTGGGCGTGATCCGGCTTTGGGGTCTGAGAGTGCCGCTGGTCTTCCTGCTCGCTTTCTACCTTGGTTGGGGAGCTACAGGGATCTGGGTCGGCATGATGATCAGTAATATCGTTAGCGCACTGGTGGCTGTAGCCTGGGCGGCAAAGGGCACGTG
Organism: Thermoplasmata archaeon; assembly: GCA_023137005.1. Classification (GTDB taxonomy): domain Archaea; phylum Thermoplasmatota; class Thermoplasmata; order SG8-5; family JAGLSY01; genus JAGLSY01. Next base: position 447 of record JAGLQE010000356.1, on the reverse strand, counting down.
GAAGACCACGGTCATTGACAAGGGCGAGGGCCATCATAAGGTGGCGGTAAGTCCAAACACGCATGGGTAGGCTATTCAATCTCTATCTGAAAGACCAGTTCACTCCAAAATATAAGTAATTCTGACTCGTTCCTTACCCTTGTTATCCTTCTTGATTATTCTCACTTTCCCCAGCTCACGGGTATTCCGCACATGGGTACCAGCACAGGGGCAGATGTCGAAATTATCAATATCTATGACTCTCAATTCAGGTATGGACTTGGGAATGAGGTCTAGATTACTTCTCTCCACGTCCACCCTGGCTTCCAAGGTCGTTCGAGCCTCGGTGTAGATGCTCACTTCCAGTTCCTGGGAGATCACCTCATTGGCCATCCTGTTTATCTTTTCCAGGTCCTCTTGATCGAACTTCACAGGATGGAAATCCACCCTTGCCTTGTCATGATAAAG
>JAGLQE010000355.1 GCA_023137005.1 Thermoplasmata archaeon | reverse complement strand
AAGCCATAGCCATTGAAGGTGACTATCTTGGCCATGGGATTGGAACGCACGATATCCCAGAATTTCTTTAGAATGTCGGCTTCATCGTCTCCGTGGAGGATGATCGGTTCTCCGCTGGCAGGCTTCACGCCGATGCAACTTATCCTGGAAAAGAAGGGGTGGAGTGCGGGTATTATGGACTTCTGCATCTGATACTTTTTGATCTCGATATCCTCGAATTCGAGGTCGGCTGTTTCGATGTCCACCACTAAATAATTCTCGCTTCTTGGCATAGTTTACATCACCTGAAATTCCTGTCTGAATCTTCCAGGAAGAATGTCTGGACCAGTGCCCCTAAAATGAATATAGCAATTCCTCCGAGAATTGCCCAGGTGGGGTCCGGCATTCCGGTCAATCCTTCCCCGGCTCCAAGTCCTGCGGATTCGTCTATCATGAGCACGAATATCGCCACGGATGAGAGTATTCCACCGATGAGGGCTGTTACGATCGCGATAAGATCGTCCATGAAGTAATAGGAAAGCGCGAATACGATAACGAAGATAATGATCGCGGGGATCACCCACGCGGCTCCTCCGAGTATGTAGACAAGTCCTCCGGCCAGGATCGCGACAATGAGTGCGAGTGCGACCTCCACGAGTGCCCCGAATATCCAGGAGCCAAGCATGCCTCCGACAAAGCCCACTATTATGGCCATCCACCATTCCCATCCCATTATGTATGTGGCGAAAAAGTAGGCCAGGAACCACCCGATGAAACCACCGATTATGGCCATCATGGACTCCCACATGGCCCTACCGAAGAATGCGAGCAATAATCCTACTCCGAGTAATACCAGTCCGAGTAAAAGTGTAATTCCGCTTGCCATATTTCCACCATATGATGATGATCATCTGTCCTTATAAATCTTTATCCTGCTTGTTCAATAGGTTCATCCACATTGACCATACCAGTCTCTTCATCCACCAGGATCTTCCCCTCGGAGAACCACTGGACCACCAATGGAAGCAGTTCATGCTCCTTCTCCAGAACTCGAGCTTGCAGTGTTTCGGGATTATCATCCTTCAGAACCGGCACTTCCTGCATGCTGATGACCGGCCCTCCATCCACTTCCTCCATTACGAAGTGCACCGAACAGCCAGATACCTTATTTCCCGACTCGAGCACGGCTTTGTGGACCTTCATTCCGTGAAAGCCCGGCCCACCGAAGTCCGGCAAAAGAGCAGGATGGATATTGATGATCTTCCACATGTACCTCTGGACGAAGAATGGTGTGAACATCCGCAGGTAGCCAGCCAATACAATGAGGTCGATATTATTATTGTCGATCTCCTCGGCCAGCATTATCTCATGCTCCTCCCGGGTTATGCCCCGATGGTCGATGAAGATCCCTTCCGCCCCGTATTTCTTTCCTCGGTCCAGAGCGAAGGCATTCTTATTATTGGCGATAACGAGCTTCACTCTTCCCTTTATCTGACCACTCTCGCAGGCATCCAGTATGGATTGGAGATCTGTCCCGCCTCCTGAGGCTAATACACAGATATTGAAGGTCATATACATACTGTAATGGTTGATAAAGCTAAAAAGATTATCGCTTCACTCTCACCGTGAACGCCGCTCATCCTTATATGTCAAATATCCCAAAACATTATATCCTTTTGTGCATTTACGCATTCTGCTCAAAATGGGGAGGCCATATTATGTTCAAGGCAAAGGTAAAACCCGAGGTATTGAAAGAGATAGTAGAGATAATAGCCACGCTAGTCGATGAAGCAAAGTTCTCCATCGAAAAGACTGGTCTAGTGATCAAGGCAGTTGACCCGGCACATGTTGCCATGGTGGAACTTACCATCAGCAAGGGAGGTTTTGAGGAATTCAAGGCCGATGACTGCGAGCTGGGCGTTGACATAGACAAGGTCAAGGAAGTTTTGAAGCTGGCCAAGCCCGGTGACGATATCTCCATGGAGCACAATGAGGAAAAAAGCCAACTTGTTTTCCAATTAGGTAATATAACCCGCAGGATGAGCCTCGTGGACACCACTGGCATATCCGACCCAAAGGTT
>JAGLQE010000354.1 GCA_023137005.1 Thermoplasmata archaeon | reverse complement strand
CTTCAGGCGGGGCATGTTCGCTGATAAATGCTCTGCCAAGATATGTTTTGATGAGAAAATGCTTTGATAATGAATGCTCATTGATCCTATATCAGCTTGCCCCAAGAATGCTCTATATTACACCCCATGTGTCCAAGATCCTCTCTCCTCACCGTGAGCGAGCCATCCAGTTTTCTGAAGGAGAACTCATCCACCTCTGAGGGGTATTCATTGTAATACAGGATGGACCTCATGCCGAACCTCCTTGGCTGTTGGAAGCGCCAGTATGCCCGAGCATAGGCCTGGATCTTGATATGCATTTCTTTTTCCTCATCTTTGCCGGTCACATAGAACACAGGAAGGTCATTCTCTATCTCATGTGTGATCTTGATATCCTTCTTGTCAAAGAGGAAAAGGGTCTGGGTCGGATGGTGGTAGAACCTCATGTTCTTTGATAATCGAATATCCCCCCAGTCAAGTGCTGATGTCGGTTTTTCCGTGGTGCGGAATATCTGTGGGCCGAAAAATGGGTTGAAATATTCGAAATAACTGCCATCCTCACCGTGGCCGATCCCCCAGTACCAGGTGGGAGCCGGGGCATTCACGGTAACACGCTGTTCGTAAGCGGTCCCCTCGATAGGCTGGCCATCGATGGTCCCCGTCATCTTCATCCCGTATATCTTGAGTATATTGTATCCCAATTTTTTGGTGTACTGGCGTTCATTGAATCTATGCTCCTGCATATAGTCGTTCCAGGGCGTCATCTCAAAATGAAAATCATTCTTGGCATCCTTGACATTCACGGTATATTTTTCAGGAGAGCCGAAGAACCGGTAGTCAGTGCCTTCCATTAATGGTTTTAATTCTCCGGATTCACCATCATGCCTTACCTCGAAGTCCATCTCCTCCAGCACAATGGGATCGTGCATATCCTTCCCATCATACCACCAGGCGGCCGTCATGCCATTGAACTTGAGGACCCCATCATCATCCAGGGTTGGAAGCTGTTTCAACTTCCATTTCATGTCCATGACCTGGATATCATCAGTGTACTTGGTGGACCACAGTATCATGAACTGCTTTGTCCTGCCAGGATTATCCGGGTCCTTGATGAAGAATATCCACCACCACCACCACCA
>JAGLQE010000353.1 GCA_023137005.1 Thermoplasmata archaeon | reverse complement strand
CGAGCCATTCCAACTTCAAAGCGAAACAAGAAGAGAGATGATCCAGGCCATGCTATCCCAACCCCAACGCCACACTCAGTTATCCAAGGATCTGAATATCTCTCCAGCCGAGACCACCCGGCATCTTAACCGTTTAATGCAATCCAATATACTGATCAAAAGACCAGATCTCACATATGAAGTAACTAGATACGGTCAATTACTTTATGAGAAATACCTGGAGATGGAATATTTTACAGACCACCAGGATTACTTTGACAGAAAGGACCTATCAGCCATTCCGATGGAGTTCATGTCCCTGCTGGTCATTACACAGGGAACGATCATCAAGGGCCCCATGAAGGTTGCGGGTGAATTGTTCAATATGACCTCCGGCTCCCAGATATTCTCCTGGTCCATGTCCATCGGCCCTCTTGAGCCATTCATATTAGAGAATATCAATAAGTTGGATCAGGGCGTGGAGATGCGCTTCCTTCAGCAGAGGGAACAAAAGGTTCCAAGTAACTACATGAATTCCACCAAGTACAATATCCAGTTCCGAACTCTAAAAAAGGTGGATATCGGCATCCACGTAAATGAGAACCGTGCTCTGGTTATCTTGCCCGATTCCCGCCAGGGGATCGATTATTCCAGCGCGATCGTTGGAGACACTCCTACATTTCTTAGATGGGCATCAATGCTCTTCGAATATTTTTGGGAAGATGCCAGCTTCCTTAATCTATGATAATATTTTCATCTCATATTTACAGTATTCAGCCTTGTCCACCAGATTGTTCTCCTGATGCACCGCGACCGTGTCGAATATCTTCGTCCCGAACCTCTCCACTATGCCTCTCCCCAGCATACATAGCATGGGATTCTTCACCTCTTGATTCTGCCAGGGACATACTTGCGCCTCTAGATATAGAGTATCGCCTTTCATCGAATACTCGAAGACCCCTCCCATGTCATTGAAGAGGCTGCATATCTGCTTTCCATAGGTCTCTATATCTATATCTTTCAGGATATGCCGTGGGAAGTACTTGTCAAAGAAAGCCTCGTCCACCCGTCTCATTATTTCCCGATTCACTTCGCTCTTCCCCGCAGCCATTTGCGGCCCCAGTCTCAGCAAGGCTGGCACGATATCGGTCATGATCTTGGTCATCGTGTACTTTGCCTCCATGACCTCCTTATCAATTCTGACCTTCTCGGCTTCCAGCCTTTCTGTGATATCCCTGTTTATGCTCAAGATATAATCATTGCCTCTGACATTGATGATCCTCGCCTTGAACTCAATGGGAATCATGGTTCCGTCAGGCCTCTCAACATAATGCTCGGATGATTGCCCAATTCCGTGCTCTTTCAATGTGTGGAACATCTCTTTGGCTTTCTCCATAAGTTCCTCTGGCCTGATATCCCATATATGGAGTCTTCGCAATTCCGTCAGGGTTCTTCCAGAGATCTCCTCGAATTGAGGATTGCAATCCACGATGATCCCATTATCCGCGTCCATCAGGGCGATCCCGTCCAGAGCCTCATGGAATACGGCCCTGAACTTGTACTCGCTCTCGCGCATGGCACATTCTGCCCGTATCCTATCTGTGATGTCTCTGGTGATCACCTGTATCCCCTCTATCTTTTCTCCTTTTTTGATAAGAGCAGGGAATATCTCCACCCAGATGGGTTCATCATTAATGTTTATTTGAAGTTCGAATGGTTCTGTGTCCTTCCCGGACAATACATCCGCCATCATATCACCCAGGTCTTCAAGATCATCTTCATTGATATGTTGAAGGTCCATGAAGGTCTTGCCGATGATATCTTCTCTCGGCATATTCGATAATTTCTCTTGTGCAGGATTATAATCCAGTATAGTTCCATCTGTGCCAATTATCGCAATACCCTCTGGGGATGAATTGAATAGGTTCCTGAACCTTTCTTCGCTTTCTTCCATGGCTTCTTCTGCCTTTTTCTGCTCGGTTATATCATAGACGACACCCTCGAAGTGTGCCACCTCTCCATCCTCGTTCCTACGTATCTGCGTGATGTCCTGCACCCATTTCTCTTGCCCTTCCTTTGTTATGATCCTGTAGGGGTCATGTCTAAAGGATGAGATATCTGGATATTCACAGTTACGCTGGACCTCATCAGCCACTTTGCCCAGGTCATCGATATGCACGATCTCTCCATAGGATATCTTTCCAGATATGAATTCCTTGGCAGTATAACCAAATAGTTCCTCGACATTTTCAGACACGAACTCAACTGGCCATCCAACTGTATTCTTCCATAGGAAAGCTACTGCCGGGCTTCTGTTGATGATATCATTTGCTTCTTGGAGGGCTTTTTCTGCTTTATTTCGCTCTGTGATGTCCCTAGCAGCAGCCAGAATCACTTTACGCCCTTGCAGTTCAAAAGCACTCAGGGTCATTTCAAGGGGAAATACAGTGCCGTCCTTTTTCTTGTGATAACGAAGGGGGATTCCTTCTGGTGGCTCACTTGTGGCTTTTTGGGTTTCATTTGACTCTGCTGATACATCGGTGTTTTTCATCGTAAGCCATTCATCGCGAGTATAGCCATACATTTCACATGCTGTGTCATTGACATCCATTATTGAGCCTGTTTCCTGATCAATTAGATAAATAGCATCAGAGATCATATTGAAAAGGTTTCGATACCTTTCCTTGTTTTCTTCCAGCTCTTCCTCCGCTTTCTTCCTCTCGGTGATATCCCTGACCCTAGCTTGTAGGAATGTTCTATCCCCATCTTCAACTTTATTCAATAATACAGTTGCATAGAACTCTTCTCCCTCGAACCTTTTGTGGGTCCATTCAAAGAAATTCTCCCCATCTCTCATAGCAGTATCTATCATTTCCTTTGCTTTTTTCTCGGATAATTGCCCGTCTGGTTGATATTCTGGAGAGAATTGCCAGGGTGTTAGAGAAAGAAATTGTTCTTCATCTTTCACTCCGAAGATCTCCACTATCTTATTGTTCCCTGATGTGAATCTCCATTCTGGAGGTTCCAGGGTCATTATCGCATCACCAGATGTCTCATAGATGAGCCTGTGCCTTTGCTCGCTCTTTTGCAGTGCTTCCCCGGCTTCCTTGCGCTCGGTGATATCCTGTGTAAATCCAATTGCCATGATGGGCTTTCCTTTTTTATCATATTCAATATTTGCCTTCTCTCTTACCCATCGGACCTGGCCATCCACAATAAGGCGATGCTCGATATCATAATTATTATTCTTCATTCCTTTTGTCCATTCTTCAGCCACATATTCTCGATCATCTGGGTGGATGCAGTTAAAGAATTTATCAAGATCCATATCGGTTCCTAATGGGACTCCAAATATCTTGTAATTCTCATCAGTCCAGATAAGAATATTGTCCACTATATTCAATTCCCATGTCCCGATCCTTCCGATCTCCTGGGCTTTTGTGAGATAGTATTCATTCTTCAGCAGTTCTTCTTCCGCCTTCTTGCGCTCGGTAATATCATGTGCCACCCCTAATAGACCAGTTGGATCTCCATTCTTATCCCTGATCAAGCTTATTGTTGTTTCAGACCAAACTGTGGCCCTGTTCTTGCAATAGTATTCCAGATCATTTGTTCCTGCAACCATTCTATCCTTTTTACTGAAATTCTCAGGTGTTAAAGCAAGTTCCAGTGCCTCTATTGCGACCTCAAGTGACTCGGGTGTCAGATGTTCTGTCCAATTCATCTTTTGCATATCCTCTAATGAATAACCTCTGTATCGCTCAACAGAAGGGGTCATGAAGGTCACATTCATATCCATGTCCATGAGCCATATCTCATCCTCCATATTATCTGTGATGAGATTGAATAATCTATCACTCTCTTTCAATGCTTCTTTTGTCTTCTCGCTATCCGTGATATCCATACCCGAGCTCAGATGGCCTGTGATCTCTCCTGCATCATCATAGATGAAAGTCGCTTCCCAGAGGATGATACGCTCTGTCCCGTCTTTTCTCAAAACTGGATTTGTATATGTTCTAACAGGCTCCAAGTCCCCTCTGAGTATCTTATGGGATACTTCCAGCACTTCAGCTCTCAGCCTTTCAGGGAGGAAATTATCAAACCAATTCTTTCCGACTATCTCACTCTCATCATAACCTAGGATCTCACATCCCTTGCTGTTTATCATGGTCACGATGCCATCTGAATTAATGGCCACCATCATGACACCTGCAATTTTAAGGTAGGTTTCAGCCCGTTCTTTTTCAAGGTTAAGTGCTTTCTCTTTCTCTCTCAGATCAGTGATGTCCATAATATTGCCGATGACCTTGACCACTTTCTTGTCCTTCATCACAGGATTGGCGACAGTTCTTATCCATATTCGACGGCCTTTCGAGGTAGTAAATGGAAATTCAAGGTCGTATGCCTTACCTTTCTCAATGCAGTTATTAAAGGCTTCCATAATTATTGGACGATCCTCTGGATCATAACATTCGGCCCCCCGCTCGATATGCTCTGTCGACCCTGGTGCGAATTCATCCCTCTCAAAATCATGGATCTGATAAGCCTCATCTGTCCAGAACATGGTTTGTTTTTCGATGTCCCATTCCCAGCCACCAACTTTGGTCAATTGTTGGGTGGCGTTCAGAAGTGCTTCACTGCGCTCAATTGCTTGTTCTAATTTCTTCCGCTCCGTTATATCCGCGAATATACAATGCGTCCTGACAAAATTCCCATTCTCATCACGAGCTATCTGGCAATTGTAAGAGACATCAATTATCTTTCCATCTTTTCTGACCATTTTTAATTCAATATCATCTATCTTGCCAGCTTCCTTGAACTTGGGAAAGTTCTCCTTGAAATGCTCTGAAAACCCGGGCGCTAAAAAATCCCCGAACCACTTTCCGATGACATCTTTTTCTTTATCATATCCCAAAGCTTTAAGCCAGGCCTTGTTCACCAAAAGGATATTGCCGTCCTCATCCAGGGATTGATAGGGCAATGGCGCGCACATGAAAAGTTCTTGATACTGAGAATCCTCTAAGCTGTCCGATCTCTTTGATCCAGAACTTCCTTTTGTCAATTAATTCCCCCGATCTTTCCCCGTATTCTTAATGTTCTTAATTTATTTCAAATATTTAAACATGATGTATTTTATCCTGTTATACATCACGCATATTGTACTAACTACCTATTGTTTAGGCATTTATATATTATCAGATTTGATTATCACAGATGATATTTAGAATATCTCATCCACCCGACACATAGCCTGGCACGCACTCTCTTTCCACCTGCCTTGCCTCCTTTGCGTCCAGGGTTTCCAGGTCAAGTATCACGGCCATCGAGCCGTTCAACATCGACACCTTGTCGTTCAGGAATTGAACCAGGTTCAGATACCTGGGGAAGCCCACATGGCTGATGATGTACTCCGAGCCATCCAGTAGAATGACACCTTCTGGAGCTCTCTTGAAGAATTCGGTTATGACCATGGATAAACGGGCAACATCTGTAGGAGCAACACAGACCATATCTGGCTCATGATTGGATGTGAGCCAGACCACATCTATATCCTTACCCAGCTTCTTCTGGAACCTTGCTGGTGGACTCCTGCTTATGCCCAGGACTGGTATGTTCTGCTCTGCTTTCCTTTTAAGATATTCAAAGGCATTTCTTTCATTGTCCAGTGGGAAGAGGAACACAACTCCTTCTTCATCCGGCAGGGCTTCCTGAGCTAGATCATTGGGAGATGACTCATGCCTTTTCTCAATATTGACCAGCATATTGTGCAATGAAAGTTCCAGGTCCTCGTTCTTCTGGGCCAGCTCGGATTTTTCTTCCTTCAATATTTTCTCAGTATGCTTCTGCTGGCTAATGTCCACAAAACTCTCGATGAGGCAATCACGGCCATTGATGACAATAGGCATCACGGTCTTGAGGATGGGTATTTCATGCCCATCCTTTGTGAGTAATACACGCTCGGAATTGTCAATTCTATGCTCAAGATCAAGTATCGGACACATATCATCCTCGGCAGGGCACATGAACCTGTTACATCTGTTCCCAATTATCTCATATTTTGTTGCCCCCATCATATTGGCCGCCATATTATTCACTTCGATGATCTCTCGATCCTCTACATCGATGATCACCACACCTGCCTGTAAATTTTCAAGGATGGTGTGCAATCTATTCTCATTATCTTTCAATTCCTTCTCGGCCTTCTTGCGTTCTGTGATGTCTTTCATCAGGTGAATAGCTTGGATGATCTCTCCATCTTCGTTCCTTATTGGAGAAACACTTACTTCGACGATCATCTCATTCCCATCGTTGAGGAAGTGAACATGCTCTTTAGTGTGAGGTTTACCGGTCTTCATCATTTCATGGATCGGACAGGTATCGTTAGGCTCATGACAGGGTGAATCCAGATTATGGGTGAGCTTGTAACAATGTTTTCCCATCACTTCATTAATATTCATTTCATAATCATCCAGAAAGATCTGATTGGCACCAACGATAGAGAGATCATTGACATCCAGTATGATAAGCTGGTCAGGAATATTGTCTATCACTGTTTTGGTGAACTCTGCAGATTTCTTCAACTCTTTCTCGGCTTCCTTTTGCTCAGTGATATCTCTGGCTGTTGATATTATGCCCGTGACCACTCCATTACCATCCTTCACCACCTTGCACCACCAGGCCAAAAGGCGCGGTTCCCCGTCTCTTCTCAGTTGCCAGCTTTCAATATACATTACATTCTCATCGCCTTGGATGATCGGCTCGATCCGATCATAGGTATCCTGTTCACCGAAGAAATAATATGAGGCTTCTTTGCCGATAACATCATCGCCAAAGAATTCCATTCCAACATCATTGGACCATGTGTATATCTTGTTCTCATCCACCTCCATTATGATATCCGGTATGGATGAAAGTATGGCGTTCTTTTGGGTAGAAAGTGTTCTCATCTGGCTTTCCATCTTCTTGCGCTCTGTTATATCCCTGATGAAGACCAGACTTGCAGGCTCTCCTTCATACTCGATCAGGGCCGAGGTGATCTCTATAGGCATGATCCCACTGTTCTTGTGGGACAATTCAAGCTCATAAGTTGCAGGTACTTCCTTTCCCTCTATTCTATCCATATAGTTCTTCATTACCATTCCTTGATATTCCGGGGCTATGAAATCCAGAAAATCCTTTCCTATGAGCTCATGCTTTTTGTATCCAAGGATGTGTTCTGTGGCATCATTTACGAATTTTAATTCTCCTTCTTGAATGACGATTATGCCATCTCCACTACTTTCAACAAGAGCAGAATATTTTTCTTCGCTTTCTTCTAGAATTTTCTTTGTCTCCTCCATGTCCTCCATGATGTTCATGAGGGCCTTGGTCTTCGCATTCTGGAGCTTGGTCATCGCTTCCAGCTCTTCAAAGAGCATGTTTATTCCGGCAGCAATGCCATCTCTTTCGCCCTCTGTGTTGGTGATGGATAATCTTGCAGATAGGTTGCCAGACGCTATTTCCGTGATAGCCACGGTCACCTCTTTCAAGAACTTTTCATTCTTCATTATACAAACTCCCTTAGCCAGGAAATAGCCTTGCCTCTGGTATCGAATAATTTGACTGGCATCATGGGTTTATTGATGCCCATGAAGAAATTGCCGATCATCCTTCCGACCGGAGAGACAACACAAAAGGCTCCTCTTTTGATAACACCATTTCCTTCTTCACCAGAGTATAGATCTCGTGCCTCCTTTGAGACCTTCTTGACATCTGTCAGATCTATCAGGACCAGGCATCTCTTCCCCCTACCCAGTTTCTCTGCGGCTGATAGCTCCATTATCGCATCTTCCAGCTCTATTTCCACATCTTTCCGATAATTGAAATGAATGATCCCCAGCCCGTCTCTTTTCATGATCACTTTAGGCAGCTCGATAATACTTTCTTCCATCATATCACCCCAGACTGATCTCGATCAGACCGGATACCTGGCCTTCCAGGTGCTGGACCCTTGCCTTCAGCTCTATCATCTTGTTCTCTCGACCAATTGATATATTGGCAAAACGTTCCAATTCCCTTGTCTTTTCTAAAAGTTCATTTTCAGCCTTTTTCTTCTCGGTGATGTCCTCCATCATGCATATCATTCGGGAATATTCATCACCATCTTCCTTGATACCGGATGAGTTAACGCTGACATCGATGATATTCCCGCTCTTGGTCACCATCCTGCATTCCTTGTTCATGGATGTTCCGTGACTGAAGACCTCGTTTATGGACTCCATGGCCATTGAGATATCATCCGGATGTACCAATCTGGTTATGTTCTCTCCAGATAATTCCGATCTTCCGTATCCCAGTGTATTTTTCAGTTTTTTATTGCAATCAACTATCGTGCCATTCATATCTATGGATATTATCATACTGGCAGCTGTGTCGAATATCAACCTGTATTTCTCTTCACTGGTCTTCAATGCCTTCTCATTGGCCTTCCTGAGGGTGATGTCCTCTCCCGAGCTTATGATATGCGTGACCATTCCTTCATCGTTCATCAACACAGAATGATGCCAGGCAAGAGTTTTTTCCTGTCCAGACCTGGTGATGTATTTTATCTCACTGTAATTGAAGATATCCGAACCATCATTCTTCAATTCCTCGAATATGGCCTTTCCCTCATCAATGTCCACATCTGTCAGGAATTCCTCCACCCAGTTCTTTCCTACGAGCTCTTCCTCGCTCATGTCAAGGACCTCACAGCCCTTTTGATTGATGAAGATCACATCGCCTTTATTGTTGAGAACCAGCATGATCACTCCTGCGGTGTCCATGAATTTCTTGGTGATGTCCTTCTCGGCTCTCAGACTATTTTCCATGACCTTCCTGTCTGAGATATCAATGAAACTTTCCAGCAGGAACTCCTGTTTATTGATGGTGACTGGCACTACTTTTTTCATAATGGGGAGAGTTCCATTCACTCCTCTGAGATCGCATTCATACTCTATGCCCACAGCTCCCTCATCGGATAGGGGGCAATGATCTTCCCTGTCCACACATATGTACTTACGGCAATGTGATCCTATCAGATTTTTATTGGGCCTCCCTATCAGATCTATGGCATATTGATTGGTATATCTTATCTTCAGATCATTCTTGCTTATTAGGACAATGCCCGAGGGAACCGCGGAGAACACTATCTTCATCCTTTCTTCATTGGCGCGTATCTGA
>JAGLQE010000352.1 GCA_023137005.1 Thermoplasmata archaeon | reverse complement strand
CCTTGGATCCCTGGCCCTGCTTATGAAGGGCGGAGGAATTTCCAGCCCTGTGAAGTAAGGGGGTGGCAAACTCGAGAGCTCTGGGGTCAACGGACATCGCCGAAATATTATCCATGTAAATCTGTTCCATATTTTGTCCCTCCTAAAACCACATAGTTGCTCCGGCATCCAGTGCCAGGTCATTCAGGGTTCCAGCTCCTACTATTTTCAATCCGGGCCTCAGCTCCATGTCCTTATCTGGCAGCATCTGTCGGCTGGCATCGCATACCAGCATCTCCACACCCAACTCCACGGCCTTGTCCATCATCTCCGCTAGGGTGGGAAACTCTCCCATTTGTATCTTTTCGGCCTCGCCCGCCTTCAGCACATTGAGTGCCTGGCCCATGAAATATATCTTGGCCGGGATGTCCATCATTCTCGCGGTCTGCGCGAGCACAAAGGGCGAATACTGTCTCAACGGGTCATCCGTTGTTTGAACATACAATATGAATTTTTCTTCGCTCATTTCATCCTCCTTATGTAGAAGGTCAGCATACCATCATCATTCCGAAATTCAAGAACCTCATGGCCCGTCCTCTTGGCCCATGCCAGTATATCGGATTCCGCGGCAGGGTCATCGGCTTCGACCATGAGTACCTGGCCTATCTCGATATTCTGTATTTCCTCCTTGGTCATCGCGATGGGCATGGGACAATATTGCCCCACACAATCAAGCTCGGCATCAGGAATTATATCGGTCACACTATCCTCCTAAAGGAAGCTTACTCATCTTGGGCTAATATATATTCTCCCAATTTTTTGCCGACTTCCTTGACCTTGTCCAATTCCTCAGGATCAGGAATGTAATTGAGATTGATGCTTTCCTCTGGCATGTCCCATTTCAGCTTGGTCATGATCTCTTCCATCTCGCCAACCGCCTGACCACCCCAGCCATAGGAACCGAAGGCAAAGCCCACCCTGTTCTTTGGTCTGAGGCCCTTGATATAGGTTAAGAATCCACCCATGGATGGCAGCATGCCATTGTTCAGTGTCGGAGAGCCAAGAAGGATCAGCCTGGAACGCATCAGATCGGGCACGATATCCGACATGTGATTGGTTCCCAGGAACTTGACTGTCGCTGGCAGGCCAGCCTCTCTCAGGCCTTCCTGGAGTTTGTAGGCCATTGCTTTGGTGGAATTCCACATGGTGTCGTAGATGATAAGAGCGCGTTTTTCAGTCTTGTAATGGACCCATTTATCATATTCTGCCAGGATATTGGATATCATCGAGCGCCAGATTATACCATGACAGGGGGCGATCATATCGATCTCAAGGCCACCCAAAGCCTCCAGGGCTTTGGCAGCCTGCGGGCCATAAGGCATCACGATATTGGCATAGTATTTCGCGGCTTCCTCTTTCAGAACATCCCAGCCCAACTCATCATCGAACCTCTCAGGACCCGCAATATGCTGGCCAAAGGCATCATTGGATAATAGGAGCTTGTCTTCCGGAATATAGGTCACCATGGAATCCGGCCAGTGGACCATGGGAATATGGACGAAAGTTAGTGTCCTTTTGCCGATGGACATCGTCTCACCGCTCTTTGCCACATGGAGATTCCAATCCAGGTTCTTGAAATGCCTCTTAAGACCTTTCTCGCCTTGGATGGAAGTGACTATCTTCGCATCCGGGCAATGCTCCAGTATCTTCGGGATGGAGCCTGTATGATCCATCTCCACATGATTGGAAACAATGATATCTATCTTGGACGGATCGATGATCTCCTTGATACGGCCCAGCATCTCATTGAAGTGGCATTCCTTGACCGTGTCTATCAGGGTTATTTTCTCATCAATTATCAGATACGCATTGTATGTTGTTCCCCGCTGGGTGAGATAACCATGAAAATTCCTGATATCCCAATCTATCACGCCGACCCAGTATATGCCGGGCTTGACCTCGAGTTTCTCCAAATTACCGCCCCATCACTCTTCTTTCTCGAAGGCGTCCTTTCCAGCTCCGCAAACTGGACATAGCCAATCATCTGGAAGGTTCTCGAATGCTGTGCCTGCGGCTATACCGCTGTCGTCGTCTCCAAGCTCCGGGTCATAGATATAACCACATACCGTACATCTGTATTTGTCCATCATATTCACTCCTAACATATTAGTCTGAGCTGAAAGGCTGTTTCTAATTGTCAGCCTATCTTACCTCACCC
>JAGLQE010000351.1 GCA_023137005.1 Thermoplasmata archaeon | reverse complement strand
ACCATGCCACAACGGGATTGCGGCTGGATGCAGGTTTATGTTGAAGATAATCAAGAAGTGATGGACATGACCATACAGGCCTTCAAGATAGCCGAGGACAAGCGTGTTCTATTACCAATAATGGTCTGCCTGGATGCTTTCATCCTTTCTCACACTGTTGAGCCCGTGGACTTCCCTGACCCGGACATGGTGGATAAATTCTTGCCACCATACAGACCGACCCACGCAGTTCTGGATCCCAAGGACCCAATGATCATCGGTTCCTTCTCACCACCAGAGTACATCCAGGAAGTGAGGTATCAGACCGACGAGACCATGAGGAATGCCCTTGAGGTGATCGAGGAAGTCAATAAGGAATGGGCTGATAAGTTTGGCCGTGATTACGGTGGGCTGATCGAGGAATACAAGACCGATGGTGCGGATGCGATCCTCATCACACTGGGAACAGTTACTTCGACAGCTCGTGACATCGTTGACGAGTACCGCGCGGCTGGAAAGAAGGTCGGGCTTGTGAAACTGAGATTCTTCAGACCATACCCGACCGAGGAGATCAAGAGAGTGGCCAAGAAGTGCAAGGCCATTGGTGTTTATGATCGTGCCGTGAGCTTCAGTGTCGGTGGTCCATCATGGATCGAGGCCAGGAACGCGCTGTACGGTTCCACAATACCTGTCATCAATGTACTGGCAGGACTTGGAGGCCGTGACGTGACAGCCCCGGATATCCGCCTGATGTTCGACAAGGTTCTCAAGGCTGCGGAGGACGGAAAAGCAGAGAATGAGATCGTCTGGATAGGCACAAGGGGAGTGAGCCCATGAGCATAACATTAAAAACATTACCAAAAGAAGAACTATTCACAAGCGGACACACTGCCTGTGGAGGGTGCGGAGCACCAATAGTCGTCAGAGCTGCCATGAAGATACTGGGTCCGAATACCGTGACCTACTTCCCGGCAAATTGTTTGCTCGTGTTCGGCGGAACATACCCACACAATGCTTTCAAGGTCCCATACCTGCACGTATTGTTCGAGAATTCCGCAATTTGTGCGGCTGGCATCAAGCAGGCACTGGTCAAGCAGGGCAAGGAGGACGTCAATGTGGTGGCCTTTGCCGGAGATGGTGGAACCGGAGATATCGGTTTCCAGGCATTGTCCGGAGCTGCCGAGAGGAATGAAGATATCCTCTACATCTGCTATGACAATGAGGCTTACATGAACAC
>JAGLQE010000350.1 GCA_023137005.1 Thermoplasmata archaeon | reverse complement strand
CAATAAGCTCATAACCCTGGTTCTTGAGAGGGCCATTTTTGACAAGACCAAGTGGGAGTCTGTGAAGAAGCAGATATTGACTGCCTGGGGTATGTGAATATATCTCTGACCTATCTTCTCTGGGCGGGAATCAAACCTTCATTGTCTTCCACTTGCCCGATCTAAATCTCCATATTATTATCACTGATCTGACATAATATTCTGTAATGAAGGCTATCCATGCCCCCATGATCCCCAGACCCAGGTAGAATCCCAGGAAGGCTGCGACCGGAAGGCGTATGGCATATATTCCGAAGGTGGATGCGTAGAGGGGCCAGCGTGTGTCCCCTGCTCCCCGAAGTCCGCCGGAAAGTGTGAAGAACAGTCCGATGGCGGGCATGCTCAAGGCCAAAAGGCGAATCCACAGAACTGTATAACCGAGGGTGTCTGGATCGCTTATGAATAGTCTAGCCATTGGTTCGGCCAGGAAGAAAAGGACAATGCCGATGACGGTCATGACCGATGCGGAAAGCTTGGCTGATTCAATAGCGGACCTTTCGGCTGTTTTCGGTTTTCTGGCTCCAAGATACTGACCAACAAGAGCTGTGGCCGCCATGGAGAACCCTATTCCCGGCATGAAGGCCAGTCCCTGAATTCTCATACCTATCTGGTGGGCGGCGAGGGCCTCTGTTCCGAAATATACGATTATGAAAGTGTAGACCAGGAATCCAGTCTGTATGAGGACCTGTTCTGCAGCGGCTGGTGTTCCGATCTTCATTATACGTCGCATTATCGAGCCGTCGAATATCACATGGTTGCGCACCAATTTCAGTCTCAGGTTACCGCGCAGTAGCAGGAGAATATAGACCACGCCTCCGATAATGAAGGATACCACATTGCCGATAGCCGCACCCATGACCCCCATCTCCGGGAATCCCAGGTGGCCGAATATCAGTACATAACCTAAGAATATATTCACGGCATTGTTCAGAATGCCAATGGCCAATGGTGTCTTCATGTCCCCTGAGCCTCTGAGAGCGGCGGCAGACAGGAACTCGATGAATTGGAATGTGGTTCCCAGGAAAGTTATTTTAACATATATCGATCCGAAATCCAGAACATCCGGTTCTGCCCCGAACAATCCGAGGAAATAGCTTCCGAAGAACCAGCCGATGACGGTTATGGGTATGGAGAGTATTATCCCAAGAAGGAGGGATTGCTTGAGCGCGCGGTTGGCCATGTCCGGTTTCTTCGCACCCGTGTATCTGGCAACGATGGCGATCGTGCCCGCACTCACGGCCATCATGACTGCGAAGGATATCTGGACCACCTGGCCGCCTAGGCCTACACCAGCAACCGCGGCCGGACCCAATTGACCGACCATGATCATATTGACCGTCATCATGATCGTTGCGAATAGATTGGTCAATATTATTGGCCAGGCGAAACTGTATATCTTGCGCCTCAATCGTGAGTTCATACGGGACACTTGCATGTAGGTGCATATATTGTGGTGAGTTATTTAAACATTTGCATCACTGTGCAAGTATACATAAGTATAAGTAAAGTGATAGGGATATCTATCCAATGGCAGACGAGATTAGAGTGATCGACGATCCCAAGATCATCAAGCTCCTGATAGATGAGACCCGAAGAGCCATATTGGAGCTTCTGCGTTTGAACGATCTCACGGTGGATCAGATGGCCAGTATCCTGGAAAAGGACCAATCCACGATATACCGGCACGTGGAAAAGCTTCTGAATGCGGGCATCATCGAGCAGACCGGGGAGAAGAAGATCCACCATATTCCGAAGAAGATGTACGGCAGGACCGCCAAGCTATTCTTTCTCGCGCCAGGTGCGGATGCGGTTCCGGAAAAGGACGAGTTGCTGAAGATATGGGAGAATACCAGCGGGACCATCGCCACCCTCCTTGAGCAGATCGGATACGAGGGGGATGGGGATCATGCCGAGCATGCGAAAGCCGTTTTCCTGGAGATCGAGAAGGTCGTTTCAGAAAAGATGAAGGACCTGAAGCCCGATTCCAATATGAGCTTCTACATGGTCTGGAAACTTCAGACAGCCATCATGATGCTGGAGATGGAGAGGGACCCCGAGCTCAAGAAGAAGATAAAGGAATTCATCAGGGCATATGACTGATGTCAACCCGACGGAAGGTCCATTAACCTTCCGTAACAATTCTATACCTCATTACATATCTGAACATCAATGAAACTCCAGGTCCACGGTGTAGTTCAAGGCGTAGGTTTTAGGCCAGCAGTCGTAAAGCTCGCTGTCAAGATGGATCTATCTGGCCATGTCCGAAACAATGGCTCCAATGTGGAGGTCATCTTATCTGGTGGTCGGTATGAAGCAAATATTTTTATTGAAGATCTGAAGGCGATCCTACCGCCCCTCGCGAGGATAGATAATATCGAGGTAGGTGAGGGGCAGCCGGAGAATGATGGCTTTGTTATTCTGCCCAGTCAAAGGGGCAGCCGCAGTTCTCCCATTCCGCCAGACACATCCATCTGCCAGCCATGTTTGGACGAGTTGATGGAGCCCGGTAACAGGAGAGAGAAATATCCATTCACCAACTGTACGGACTGCGGTGCGAGATTTTCCATAATCGAGGATCTACCTTATGATAGGCCCCTAACTGCAATGGGGGATTTCCCCCTATGCCAGTCATGCCTGGATGAATACGAGAAGATGGGTGACAGGCGGTTCCATGCGCAGACCATATCATGCCCGGAATGTGGGCCACAGTACACTTTGTATGATGGGAAAGGCAAACCAACCAAGGAGGGTATCGAGGGATTCGCCAAGCTCATTGAAGATGGAAAATTCGGCATCATGAATGGCTGGGGTGGCTCTCATATTATTTGTTCATTAGAGGCTGGCAGTAGTCTCAGAGAATGGTATGGCAGGGAGCAGAAGCCCTTTGCCCTGATGTTCCGGGACGAAAAGGCCGTGGGCAGATACACGAAGGCCAATGAGGAAGAACTGGCTCTATTGGCCTCGCGCGAGCGTCCTATCGTGCTTGTGAAGAAGCGGGACCGGCCGGAACTGGACATCGTATCTCCTGGCCTGGGGAATGTGGGTGTGATGCTTCCTTATTCAGCAGTGCATCATTTATTATTTAAATATCTTGATAAAAATATTGGAGCAGTCATCATGACCTCGGCCAATCCTCAGGGAGAGCCCATGGCTATCACTGAGGATCGGATACTCAAGCTGGGTGAAACTGGCTCAGACAAGAGTCCTGGCATTGGAGGTTATTTACTCCACAACCGCAGGATTGCCAATCGGTGCGACGATTCCCTGATAGTTCACCATGCTGGCCATAATTACTTTATCAGACGAAGCCGGGGTTTTGTCCCGGTGCCTTTGCCCATTGCCAATACAGGTAATTTCATTGGTCTGGGAGCCCATGAGAATCTTACTTCCTCGATTGGCTCTGGAGGGTTCATCTATCCAAGCCAGTACATTGGCAAATCCAGTAAATATGGGGTCATGGACTACCTGGAGAGCGCGACCCACCACATGCTGGCCCTGCGAGGAATGGAAACCGTGGACGGTATCGGCATCGATATGCATCCTGGTTATGGCAATCGCAAGCTGGCACGAAAGTTAGCTGATGAATTCAACTGTGAAACAATGGAGATCCAGCATCATTGGGCTCATGCAGCAAGCCTCCTGGTGGATGCCGGCATTGACGAGGCCATGGTCCTCACGCTTGACGGCACTGGCTATGGTGCGGATGGAAATGCCTGGGGTGGCGAGGTTCTCCTAGCCTCCCTCGAGAAATATGAAAGGACAGGGCATCTTGCCGAGTTCCCGCTATTGGGTGGTGAAGCCGCGGTCAAGGATCCCAAAAGACTTGCCTATGCAATGGCCCGGCTCTCCAATAGAGAGTATCCTATCCTTCCCGATGAGGAAAAGATATTCGATAAGATGATGGCCACGGCTCCCAAAACAACCAGCATGGGCCGGGTGCTGGATGCGGTCTCCTGTGCTCTGGAAATATGCGATACACGTTCCTATGATGGTGAGCCAGCCATGAAATTAGAGAGGTATATTAATTCTGATTTAAATATAATTGATAATAAATATAATTTAATAGATACATTTAATATTAAAAGCGGCATTATCGACCACATCACGCCCTTCGGCGAACTACTGGATATGATCCCGGAGCTTCCATCAGATAAAGAGAAACAAAAACTGGCCAGTGCCTATGTCAGTGGTCTGGTCAAGGCCCTTTGCGAGGTCGCAATAGAAACCGCCAGGTCCAACAATGTCAAGAATATCGGCCTGAGTGGTGGGGTGGCCTATAATATCCCGATAGTGGAGATGTTCATGAAAGAATTGAATGATCATGGTTTCGAGCTGATAAGGCATGATAAAGTGCCATGTGGGGATGGAGGCATTTCTGTTGGGCAGTGCGCGATCGTGGGTGCCACTGGTAAAAAATAAGAATAATCGAATCAAACTCTTTACCTGTGTATATCCTATACACGTTTGATAAAATAAATGCGTGGGTTCAATGAGTATAATCGCATTTAAAAAGATAAAAGGGAGGGAAGGCGTTTTCAGCCTTCCCTATTTGCTTTTTCTCTCTCTAACCTACAAGCTCACCGTCTGCCCAAACACCTGGCTCGGTGGAGTCCAGCACGACCTCGAAGTCGAAGCCAGCTAGATCCGGGGTGTAACATGAGTTACCCACATCAGTGCTATTGGTCCACGAGCACATACCGTACTTCAGCGAGATAGCATTGTAACCGTTTATGTTCAGAAGAGCCGATAAATGTCCTGCTCCCTGTCCAGTGTAACAGTACACCACGATCTGCTTGTCAGCCGGTAATGTGGCCAGGTTCGCATCATCGAAGATGGTTCCCGCGGCCAAATTGGTGGCTGTTGGTACATGTCCCAGTGCATAATGCTCCGAGCTCCTGATGCTCAGGATGAAGGGATCATTGGCCGTGTAGTTGTCATCCAGGTTATTGAACAATGCCTTATTGGTCACCGTGAAGGTGGCGGTTGCGGCGTATAGTTCACAAGCCTGTCTGATGATCTCCCACTCGTCGGAACTGCCTTCGAAGGTCAAGCCGATCACACCGATATCGTCATCACAACCACGAGTTATGGCATCAGCCATTACTCCAGCATCAACCCCGCTAACTGTCGGGTATGCTGCCTGCTGTGTTGTATTGTTGAAACCATATGGCGCGATGGTCGTATTGACGGTCCAGGCACTCATACCGTGCTTCAGGGTGCTGGCATTGTAGCCGAGCACATTGAGCAGGGCGGTTACCTGGCTGGCTGTCTGTCCTGTATAGCACACGACAACTATCTGTGTCTCATCATCCGGTAGCTGGGTCAGGTTCTCGATGGAGAAAAGACTCCTCCACGGCATGTTTATTGCTCCGGGTATGTGGCCCAATGCATAATGCGTGGAACTCCTGATGCTGAGAACAAATGGATCGTTCGTGTCATCGGTGTCGTTCAACAAGCCTCTCAGTGTTGGTGCGGTTATGAACTTCATTCCGTTCTCCAGATAGGCTCTGGATGCGTCCTTGATGATCTCTGCATCGGTCTTTCCCGCGATGATACCATCGGCGATGGTGCCGGCGCTTGTCCCGATAACAACCTCGAAGTTACTGGCGGCTGTTCCTCTGACATATCTTGACGGAGCGATGGTGGTATTGGCTGTCCATCCGGTCATTCCCCACTTGAGTGCAGTGGCATTGTAACCATTGATGTTCAGAAGAGCTGTTGCCTGGCTCGCTGTGTGTCCGGTATAGCATACTACAACGATCTGCCTTGTCTTGTTCTCCGGTAGCTTTGTCAGGTTCTCATCAGTGAACATACCACTGAGGCCGATGTTTATGGCTCCTGGTATGTGGCCAATAGCGTACTGGGTGGCCGAGCGCACTGTCAGAACAAAAGGATCATTGGTCGCATCGCCGTCATTCAGGTTCTCGTAGAGAGATGCGGCCGATACTGCGGCGGGCTTTCCCTCTGCCAGGTAATTGTTGCAAACAGTTCTGGTTATGTCATAGACAGAGCCGGTTATCGCCTCGGTCTCTCCTGTTCCTGTAGCATCTCCACAATCCTGTCTTGTTCCAGAGCGGGTCCATGTTCCTGGCTCGGAGCCGGGTACCGTTGGGTAGGACTCTGCAGGATCAATGAAGGACCCTGGGGCGACAGTGGAATTGGTCGTCCACGAGCACATTCCCCACTTGAGGCAAAATGCATCATAGCCCAGAACATTGAGCATGGCGGTTGTCTGACTGGCCGTGTGTCCTGTGAAGCAGTAGACCACTATGTCGCGGTCTGTTGGCAAGAGAGCCAGATTATCTTCTGTGAAGCCCTCGGTCCAGGCGATGTTCACTGCACCGGGTATGTGTCCGGCCTCATAGGCTGTTGCACTTCTCACGCTGAGTATGAAAGGGTCATTGGCCGTGTATCCGTCATCCAGGTTGGCGTGGAGAGCTGCGGCGGTTATCATCGTGCTCTTTCCAGCAGCTAGATATTCTCTTGTTGCCGTCAATACAACCCTCGCAGAGTCTGCGATGAACCCATCATCCAATGTTCCACATTCTGTACCATTGACCACAGGGAAGTTCATGCATGCTGTCGCCCTGTTGTAGTACGAAGGTGCTATGGTCGGGTCAGAGTGCCATCCGGTCATTCCCCACTTGAGAACTGTGGCATTGAAGCCATTCATGTTCAGAAGGGAGGCTGCCTGGCTGGCTGTGTGTCCGGTATAGCAGACCACGACTATCTGGCGGTCATCATCCGGTAGCTTTGTCAGGTTCTCCTCGGTGAAGAGGCTCTTGAAGCCGATATTGATGGCTCCAGGTATGTGGCCTGTCGCGAACTGTGTGGCTGACCTGATGCTGAGTATGAACGGGTCATTGTCCACATTGCCGTCATTGAGATTATCGTATAGAGAGGAAGCCGATATGGCTGCTGGCTTTCCCTCTGCCATGTAAACATTAGCAATTCCATTGAAGTCTCCTTCAGCCACATCGCCTGTGTCTACTGGTGTGGGTGCTGGCTCATCGTCCCCACCACATTGCCTTGTTCCTGTATCATCGGATCTTGTTCCGATGGTGGTCCATGTGCCTGGCTCTGCTCCTGTGACATATGGCAACTCGCCTATTGTTGACCTGTCATAGTAACCTGGAGCGACGACGGTATCAGATGTCCATGAGCACATTCCCCACTTGAGGCAGACCGCGTCATAGCCCAGGGTATTGAGCATGGCGGTTGTCTGGCTGGCTGTGTGGCCAGTGAAACAATATACCACGATCTGCTTATTGTTGGGCAGTTTGGAGATGTTCTCTGGTGTGAAGACACTCCTCCATGCGATGTTCACGGCCCCGGGTATATGTCCTGCCTCATAGGCCTCGGCACTTCTAACACTGAGGATGTACGGGTCATTTCCTGCATATCCATCATTTAAGTTAGCATATAGAGCTTCAGCAGTTATCAGGGTTGACTTCCCAGAGGTCACATATGCATTAGTGGCGGATATCATATCTCCTGGCTCTTCGACCACCAATATATCATCACCTTCGGTCTCATTCTGCTTCTGAACAGCGAACATGACCGTTCCCATGAGAAGGATCACAATGCATGCGATCGTCATTATCTTATCCATTTTTGTCATTCTTGTCACCTCCTGGCTATATAGCCGTGAACCTCCCGGTCTCCTCGTTCCATCTGGCAAACAGATACCACAGAAGCAGTATCAGGAGCATGAGGCATATTGACCCGCCGTATCCCAGTGTGTCCGGGAGGAAGATCTGCTGTTTCATGCTGTCTGGCAGAGCGTCCATGAAGGCTGGCTGTATGTATTCGGCTGCAATTGGGAGTGTGAAAACAAGACCCGCGAGTGCGGCCCAAAGTTTAACATGGCCTTCTCCAGCCCTCCAGGTTGCGCCAACAGTGCATCCACCAGCTATGGTCATACCAAGTCCGAATATTGCCCCGCCAACTATGGCTGGCATCCAGAAACTTCCGCTCACCATGCTCATCTCGCTTCCGATGCCCATTATCTTGATAATGGTGAAGCCGAAAAGTCCTACCAGCAATCCTACAATGAGGTGCTGGGTGGGTTCTGAATCACCAGTAAGGAAGGTCTCTCTGAGAGTTCGGACAACACAGAATCTTGATCTCTGCAGAACGAATCCTATCATGAGCCCTATGAGCACGAATCCTATGAGCACCTGCTCGGTCGCACCATCATATAGATACATGAGAGCCGCGCCTATGACCAGAACTATGGCCCCTGCCAGTGGCTGAAGTGATGTTCCCTTGGTCTTTGCCGCGAGCAAGATGCTGGACTTTCCAGAGCTCAGCTTTGGCATGGCCTCCATCTCCCATAAGAGATATTTCACGGCGATGAAAGTACCAATGAAAAGTCCCAGGACGAAGATGAGTGCTCCACCAGATAGGGCTGGCCATCCACTGTAGAATCCTCCTACCGTGCATCCCATTCCTAATATGGCTCCGATACCCATGAGGATACCGCCGGCCAATCCCTTGCCCAGTTCTCCCATTGGTGGGATCCTGATAGCGAATTCCTTTGCCATCAATGCAGCTCCAAGAGCTCCGATCAGCATTGTCACGGACAGCATGCCGTATCTATTATCCAGCAGACTAGTGACACCATTGGGTGCGGATTCCGAGAGGTCCATTCCTATCATATCAAATATATTCTGTCCCCAGCTGAGCAAACCCCCGCTGGAGCCCCATGGTGATGATATGAGGAAAAGACCGATGCTAAGTACAGAGAGAATGACGCATCCGATCCACATGGCCCAGGATTTTCCAAACAGAGTATCATAAAGCCCATCAAAGATACCTGGCTCTTCTGCAACTGGCTCAGGTTTTGGTTTGGCCTTAGGTTTAGACTTTGGCTTGGTCTCTGGTTTGGATGCTTCTTTTGGTTCAGGGATCTCGGTTTTCTCCACCTTTTTATCAGGAAGCTTCTCATCCGGAACTTCCTGCTTTTCTTTTTGATCCATATTATCTTCTGACATATATTTATCCTCCGATTTTTATATTATATATTTTATACATTATACATTATACAAATCGAGTTGATCTTACTTCTTTCTAATATAATACTTGTAAAGCCCATCGCCTTCTGTTGTTTCCAATAGCTCATTTCCGGTCTTGGAGCACCATTTTGGCACATCTTCCTTTGAGCCAGGATCTGTTCCGACCAATTCCAGAACTTTACCAGATGGTAGCTTCTTCATGGCCTTGGCCAGTTTGATTATCGGCATGGGACAGGAAAGTCCCTGGCAATCCAATGTTTCGTCAAATTCAACCATATTTTTCATCTCCTATATCTCTTATTAAATATTCTAGAAAGAGAGGGATAAAACGGCTCCGTGTGCCTCCACATAGAAAGTGGTTGCTCCACAGACCTCGACATCCTCGATCAGGTCCTCTGCTTTCATGTCATTCGCTGGCAGGCCTAGTTCGCACATAAGCAATCTACCATCCAGAGCCACCACGCCCTCCAAGAGGTCGGACATCTCCGGCATTCCTTTGCCCTTCATGTTCTCTAATACGCCTTTTTTCAAAGCTGGAGCCGCGTCTGGCGTGAAATACATTATCACGTCATCTCCCGAGGCTGCCGCGCAAGATGCTAAAATAAATGCGGGGAACAGATTTGAGGGCTTGTCTCCATTTACTGATATCGCAACTTTTGCCATTTTTCACACTCCTTATATTCTAATTTTCATCCGGTATTTTTCATTTACACTTTGGGGCAAATAAATATCAATTATGATACTTTCTGCCAAGTCAGAGTGTCCGTTTATAGCGTTAATGTCATTTTTTCCTGCCTTTTGAATCATTATCAACACTTTGGACATGTTTGGTGAGGGATATTCTGATTGTTTATAAATATAACGTCGTTAATAACACAGTTACTAACACCGTTAACGATAGTTATCCAGTGGGTCTAATTATCGTTAAGATTTATGGGGCTTTCACACCGTTAATTTTATTACCAAAATGCCGATACACTCCCCAATCTCGATGATAAAAAGATCTTCGAAAAACATGATATAGTGATTCGAATATGAAAGGTGGATAAAATGTCAAAGAAAATATTGGTAGTGGGAGGCGTAGCCGGTGGTGCAGGAACTGTCACACGTGCACGTCGCATGAGCGAGGATGCAGAGATCATTATGTTCGAGCGCGGTGAATACATTTCCTTCGCCAACTGTGG
>JAGLQE010000035.1 GCA_023137005.1 Thermoplasmata archaeon | reverse complement strand
CACAATATATCAAATAATGATTATGGGGGTATATATATGGATTATTCGTATACTAATACAATCTCTGATAATAATTTATCAATGAATTATGGATACGGCATTTATTTAGATTATTCTAATTACAATCATTTATCCAACAATACAGCATCCTCAATCATTGGAATCTCCGGAATGGGTATCAGTTTATATAGATCAAATAGTAATAAAATGATCTTCAACAATGTATCAAATAATCAATTTGCTGGAATCAGAATCTACTCATCAAGTAACAGCAATTTAGTAGAGAACAACACAATGGTGCACACCGGCATCGGCATCGAAGATTCTAGTTTTAACACAGTAAGAAACAATTCTTTGTATACTATATATTATCTCGATGAGATCAGCATCTCCCTTTTATATTCAGATAACAATTCTGTTCAGAATAATTTGCTCTCTGGCAGCTATGGAGGACCAGCTATAATCTCTGTATCTCAGTCGAATAATAATTCAATCTTTGATAATACCATATTATCTTCAAATAGAGATTATAGTATAGAAGTATCTTCCTCACTTGGAATTAATCTTTATAATAATACTATGATCATGGGGGGAATTGGAATGTGGGGTCAACTCATTGATTATTGGACATCTCACTCCATTGACTCATCAAATACATTAAACGGTAAACCTGTCTTATATTGGGTGGGCAGAGCCGATGATACAGCTCCGACTGGTAATGGTCAAATAATTCTGGCTAATTGTACAAACATTACTATCAAAGATGTTAGTTCTTGTATTACTATGGGTTTTTCAACAGATAGCACAATAGATAATCTAACGATATCTTCTGTCTATAATGGGATGTGTTTTTACTGGTCAGATAATAATACGATAACCAACAATATAATCTTTGATTCCTGGTACGGTATGATTCTTGGCTGGGTAAATAACAATTCAGTGACTAACAACACAATATATGATTCAATGACTGGTATTCATATGAGAACTTCTCATAATAACACATTAAAGGGGAATTTACTTTTCGATAATATAGGTTCGATCTCATTAATGTTATGCAATAACGATACCATTGAAGAGAATTCCCTGATTAGGGGCTCTAGCGGCATCACTTTTTATGTATATTCTTCAGATATTGTCATAGAAGACAATCTAATTGCGAATATCCAGAATGCTATAGATATTTATTATTCTAAATTCGCAATAATCATTAACAATACATTTGTTAATTGTAATACAGGTATCGATATAGGTTCAGCGTCTTATAATGTAGGCAGTCAGATTTATCACAATAATTTCTTTAACACCAATGGAAACGTAGATACTCAACCAGATAATTTCTGGGATAATGGCTACCCGTCTGGGGGCAATTATAGATCTAACTATATTGGAATTGATGAATTCTCAGGTCCAAATCAGGACATACCTGGAAGTGATGGCATAAGTGATACACCTTACTTCCAAGATAATTACCCTTTGATGGAACCTTGGCAAATGAAACCTGTTTTTAACATTGATTCTGGATTCACTTATGATGGAATTCAAGCAGCTATTGACGATCCGAATACTGAAAACGGGCATACTATCGAGGTTAAACCTGGTGAATACAACGAAAATATAATCATTGATAAACAACTGACACTTAAAGGGGAGCACCGAAATACCACATTGATCATCGGTAATGGTTCTGGCACTGTTGTATCAATCTTATCTAATTTAGTGGAAGTATCTGGATTTAACATTTCAAATGGGAATCATGGTGTTGTGTTGGTTGACACCATATCCAATACAATTAACGACAATATAATTCAAGCTTCTGATATCTGCTTGGGATTATATTCCTCCAATTACTCGGTTGTTTCAAACAATAATGTTTCTGATGGAAATCATGGTTTATGGTTTGATGAAGCAAATAACAACCAGGTCACTAATAATCAGATTTATGCTAATAGTCTGTCAGGCATCTGGCTTGGTGGACTATCGGAAGGATCGAATTATAATAAGATATATCATAACAGTTTTATCGATAATTTGGCTTATGACTACGGTCAAAACAATTCTTGGGACGATGGTTATCCATCTGGAGGAAACAATTGGTCCGATTATTCTGGTATCGATTTATTTTCAGGTCCCAACCAGGATCTGCTAGGATGTGATAACTTTGGAGATACTCCTTACACGAACATTCAAGGTTCTTCTGGAGCTCTTGATCATTACCCAATTACTGCCCCCACTTTAACTCCACACTTACCGATTCGCATAAACTCTAATGCAGATTTCGATGAAGCTCACGGTATTGTAAATTGGGATACTGGGGATGGAAGTTCAAGCAATCCCTGGATAATTGAGGGTTGGGAAATTAATGGAACTGGAGTTGGTAATTGTATCTATATTGGTAACACAACAGATTATTTCATTGTTAGAGACTGCTATTTACATGATGCAAACGGCAATGATGCCAGCTATTATTTTTTAGACACTGGCTTAGTCCTTTACAAAGCCTTCGATGGTTTGGTTACTAATGTGACCAGTTGGAATAATGACCAATATGGAATATGTCTCTGGGCAGCAGACGATAATGTCTTGGATAACAATAATTGCACTTACAATGAATATGGGGTTTATTTTTGGGCTAGCGAGTTTAATGTAATATCCAACAATAGTATTTCTAACAATACATACGCCATGACCTTTTTATCTTATTCTAAAAACAATATTATTGATGCAAATTATCTGGTAAACAATACCTGGGGGAGTATAGAAATTAGTGAAACTAATATGGGTCCAATGAATTGCATTGTTAAAAATAATTATATTCTTAATAGCTGGTATGGTATAAGTTCTGGATGGGTAGGCGGTAATTTAATGAGAAACAACACAATAATAAATTGTCGTTGGGGGATTTCAATGAGCACTTCAAGTAATACTGTTGAGAATAATACTATCAAGAATTCCATCGGTGGAATTTCGATGGGAAAAGGGTGGAATAATATTGCAAACAATACGATTATCACCGAATTTGGCATTTTTAATTCATACGGGATTTCATTTGCCAACTCTGTCTGTGTGAGGTTAGTAAATAATAATATGACTAATACTGGCATTTACATTCAAGGTGATGAGTTGGATGAATGGAATACTCACACTATTGACACCACTAACAAAATAAATGGAAAATCGGTTCACTATTGGGCCAATGAAACCGGTGGAACTCTACCACCCGACGCAGGACTGGTCATCCTTGCCAACTGCAACGGAGTGACTGTGAGTAATCAAAATATGAGTAATTCAACTATTGGAATACAAGTGGGATATTCAAGTGGCAGCATTTTGATTAATAATGAGTTTTTCCAAAATAGCATTGCAGGCATACATACAAGGGATTCCGATCAGGGTGTCATTGCAAACAATACAGCCAAATCAAATTATGATGGTTTTAAAATTTCAGGTGCTGATAATATCATAAGAAATAATAATCTTATTGAGAATGAATGTGGTCTAGACTTACATTGGAAATTCAATCAGATATATCATAATAACTTCATTAACAATGTAGAACACACAGATGTATTTGGCTGGCTCAATGAATGGGATAATGGATATCCTTCTGGAGGAAATTATTGGTCAAATTATACTGGCATAGATAGCTTTTCCGGCGCGAATCAAGATATTCCAGGAAGTGATGGAATAGGAGATACAAATTTTACCATTGACGATGGGATGCTTAACACTTATTGTGCAGATGAATATCCATTGATGCATCCTTTGTCCTTTATGGAAATAGCACCATCTATTAATCTAATGACACCAAGTAATAACAGCTATCTATCTCCCGGAACTTCTATTATTTTTTATGTATGGGATGGTAATTCTAATCTTAATACGGTCAATTATTCGATCAATGGAGGTTTAACCCAATCATTTTTGATCAATTACAATATAAATACGACCGGCTGGCTGGCAGGCAGTTACATCATTGAGGTCAATGCAAATGACACCGAAGGAAACAATGCATCAAAATGGTTTAATCTCACAATTGATAATACAATACCTTTTATTTCTCTGAACTCTCCTGTCAATAATACGATAATAACCTCTGGGACAATTATTGATTTAGATGTAACAGACAACAATCTCGATACTGTGACTTACTCAATAAATATCTTCCCCGGTGTGCAGATCATATCACCATTTGATATAGATACAACCTTTTGGCCAGATGATGTATACACAATAAGAATTGACGCAGTTGATCTCGCAGGAAATCATGCAGTTGAAATATATGAGTTCATTATAGATACAACAGCCCCCTTTGTTGATGCAGGGCCTGATACAGCAGCCAATGGTACCTATAGGCAGAATGCAACGGTAAATGATCCGGCTTCTGGCATATCCTCCTATTTATGGAGTCAAGAATCAGGCCCCGGAACCATAACATTCAACCCAAATAATTTGGAGGATCCACTGATAGGTGCAGATGTCGAAGGATCATATGTATGCAGGTTGACTGTTACAGATAATGCAAGTAACTCTGCCTATGATGAATTCACT
>JAGLQE010000349.1 GCA_023137005.1 Thermoplasmata archaeon | reverse complement strand
CGGCTCCAAAAGAACAAGTATTACAGTGCAAAAGAAAACTCGTCGGGCATGCTCGCTCGGATCTTGTTTCTTAGCCCCAGTTTTGTTAGATCTTATGCACGACAAGCCCGCTCCTCAACTTGGGCTCGAACCACGTGGACTTGGGAGGCATGACATTGCCCGAGTCGGCCACAGCTATCAATTCATCTATGCTGGTCGGATACATGGAGAAGGCCACCTGGAACTTACCGGAATCAACCAATTTTTCCAGTTCCTGTGTGCCACGGATCCCTCCAATGAACTTGATACGCTGGCTCGTCCGTGGGTCCTCTATTCCAAGGATGGGCGAGAGAAGGTTCTCCTGAAGTATACTTGCATCCAGGCATTTGACAGGATGGTCCGCGGGGTAGGTTCCCTCAATGGGCTCCAGCCCGAACCACTCACCATCCAGGTACATGGAGTATGATCGACCATTTTCAGGCTCAGGATCGGCTCCCTGGCTGACCTCGAACTTCTCCTCTATCTTGGAGATCAATTCATCGGGTGTGAGACCATCGATATCCATGACCGCACGGTTGTAGGCCAGTATCTTCATATGGCTCTTGGGGAATATGACCGCCAGGAAGTAATTGTACTCTTCAGTTCCATCATGATCAGAGTTATCTTTTCTCATGGTCTGGGCCACGATGGTCCCGGCCGCACTTCGGTGATGACCATCAGCCACATAGAGGCAATCCACGGCCTCAAAGGTCGTCCTGATGGTATCGATCATCTCATCATCATTGACCAGCCAGAGAACATGGCCTATGCCATCCGGTGAAATGAAGTCAACTACTGGCTCATTTGAACCGCAGAACTCCTCCTGAAGAAGATTGAAGGATGAGATATCTGGATATGTGAGGAAAACAGGACCGCACTGGGCCTTCTGGGTCAGGATATGCTTGACACGGTCAGCCTCTTTATCCGGCCTTGTGAACTCGTGCTTCTTGATCAGATCGGCCTCATAATCTGTTGCGGCAACAGTGGCGACCAGGCCATACTGAGCATGATCTCCCATCACCTGTTTGTAAAAATAGTAAAGTGGCTTCGCATCCTGCACCATGATGTCATCGCCCATCAAGGCCTGTAGATTTTCCGCGCCCTTCTGATAGACTGGCTCGCTGTAGAGGTCTGTTTCTGGAGGGAGGTCCACCTCTGGCTTTACCACTCTCAGAAAGCTCAAGGGATTATCCTTCACCAGCACCCTGGCCTCGGCAGAGTCCAGCACATCGTATGGTGGAGATGCTACTTCCTCAGCTAGATCATTCCTTGGTCTAAGTCCCTTGAATGCCCTTACCACAACCATGTTTAACCTCTCCATTTCGAATCTCTTACTTCGTTCGAGCTTTTGTTTGCAATCATTCCATTCCTCGCAAACAAATTTCCTCCATCTATATCATTTTATTTACTAGCCTGCCTGCCTATAGTTTGCTCAGCTCCTCGATAACACGCTCAGCGACCTGGATGCCGGCCCTCAGCTGACCTTCATAGGTCTGGGCTCCGATATGCGGTGTGCATATGAGTCCAGGTAGAGTGAGAAGCTTATTCTCCACGGGTGGTTCCACTTCAAATACATCCAGAGCGGCCTTGACCACCTTGCCAGATACCATGGCATCGTATAGCGCGGCCTCATCGATAGTACCGCCTCGGGCCACGTTCAGAATGGTCACACCATCCTTCATCTTTGCGAACTGGTCCTTCCCGATCATGTGCTTGGTCTCTGGTGTGAGCGGCAAATGCTGGGTGATGAAATCGCTCTTTGCGAAGATGGCATCCAGATCAACATTCTCGAATTTCGGGCTCTGAGTATATGGGTCATAGGCCAGTATCTTCATTCCAAAGGCCTCGGCCCTCTCAGCAACTGCGGTTCCGATCCTGCCGATACCGATGACACCCAGGGTCTTTCCAAAAAGTTCATTCCCCTTGAGTTGCTTTTTCTCCCACTTGCCCTCCTTTATGCCGGTCGTGCCACGAACCACGTCACGGACACTAGCCAGCATGAGGGTGAAGGTAAGTTCGGCAACAGATGCGGTGGTTGCGGCGGGTGTATTGACCACGACTATGCCTTTTGCCTTGGCATGTTCGAGGTCCACATTGTCCAGGCCAATTCCAGCCCTGCCAATGACCTTGAGTTGATTTCCAGCATCCATTAACTCTTTGGTCGCCTTGGTCGCACTCCTTATCACAATGGCATCGCAATCCGCGATAAGCTCGGGTAGGCGGTCTTTGGGCTCGTCCCAGGCCTCCAAAACCTCATAGCCCGCATCCTTCAGCTTCTGTACTCCTTCCATTGCAAGTTTATCTGATACTATAACTTTCATATCACTGCCCCCATATTTCATCGATGTGCCACAATAATGATTTAACATCATCCAGTGTCCACTCGCCCATATGGCCGATCCTGAAGGTCTTCTCCTTCAATTTGGCCCCGTATCCATTGGCTATCTGGTATCCCTTCTTTGCCAGCTCCTTGTTGAGGTCAGCTATGCTGTGCTCTTTAGTATTGGCGATGGTGGATACTGTGATCGATTCATAACCAGGCTCCGGGAACATCTCCATGTACCTGTTGGCCCAGCTTCTTGTATACTGTGCCATCTGTTCATGGCGATCATGCCTTGCTTTTGCTCCCTCTGCTAGCATCCTGTCCAGCTGGTATGTGAGTGCGTACATCAGTGACATATTGGGCGTGGTT
>JAGLQE010000348.1 GCA_023137005.1 Thermoplasmata archaeon | reverse complement strand
CTGGCACTGTGGAGTTCATGGTGGACGAAAATAAAAATTTCTACTTCTTAGAGATGAACACCAGACTTCAGGTCGAGCATGCGATAACAGAAATGACCACTGGCATAGACATAGTGAAGTGGCAATTAAGGATAGCGTCGGGAGAGCCACTAACCCTGGAACAGGATGATATTCATCAGCGTGGCCATGCCATCGAATGCCGCATTTACGCTGAGGACCCGGAGCAGGGCTTCATGCCCTCGACTGGCAAGCTGAAGGCGGTGGACATACCCCAAGGTATCAATATCCGCCATGACACGGGGGTCAAAGAGGGAGCAGAGATAACACCGCATTATGATCCGATGCTGGCCAAGCTAATTGTGACCGGCGAAAGGCGGGAGGATGCCATACGGAAGATGGAATGGGCATTATCCAATTATATCACACTGGGAGTTACGACCAATGTACCTTTCCTCAGAGCGATCATTACACACGAGGCCTTTGCAAAGGGTGATATCGATACCCATTTCATTGACACGCATTTCAAGGACTGGATGATGGTGGCCGACCTGCCATTTGAGGTCCTTATAGCGGCCGCACTGGATGATATGAAGCATAGCGGGATGGTGGAGGAAGGGGGGCAGAGTGACGAAGCACAGGATGCCCATTCACCATGGAAGAGTGCTGGCCCGTGGAGGATAGATAGTTGAGGAGGTGTGAAATATGGAATTTCAATATGAATACGCTGGAAAATCCTATCCCGTGAGAATGGCGAGAGATGGAGATAGATTCACGGCCACGATAGGAGATAAAAAATATAGTGTATCCTCAAAGGAGATCAAACCAGGCTTTTTCATCATCCAGATAGATGGGAAACCTGTCAAGGTGTCTATTGCGTCCGAGGGGAATCATCGTCATATCTTTCATGCTGGGGCGGTGTACAGGTTCACCAAATTGGATGGTCGGAGAAAGAAGGGTGAAGAGGGGGAGATATCGCCCGAGATAACCTCACCTATCTCTGGAAAACTGGTCAAGGTGGATTCAGAAGAGGGTAAGGCAGTGGAAGAAGGCCAGACACTGATGACGATAGAGGCTATGAAGATGGAATATCAGATCAAGGCACCCTATGAAGGCCTTGTGGAGAAAGTGAATTTCAAGGAGGGGGAGCAGGTCGATATCGGCATGGTCCTCATAGTCATGGAGAAAAAGGCAGTGGAAGAAACTGCCAGTGATGATGATTAAATTCAAAATGGAGGATTTGAATGCGAGAACGAAGTGATTGCATTCGGAACTTCGAAAAGATTTCGAAGTTTCAAATGTGCGAAACAAGTTCGCACATTCAAGATCCCGAATGAAGTAAGAGATTAAGAATGGAGGGATCAAGAGATGGATTCAATAGAGACCAAGATCGATGTCAATAGCGCAGAGTTCAAGGAGAACAAGGAGCATTACCTCAAGATGGTGGCTGACCTTAAAGAAAAGGTAGCCTGGGCCAAGGCAGGCGGTGGCGAGAAGGCCATCGCACTTCACAAGGAGCGTGGCAAGATGCTGGCCCGTGAGCGAATCGACGCGCTCGTCGATCAAGACACACCTTTCCTGGAGCTCAATCCACTTGCCGGGCTGGGTATGTACGATAATAAAGCACCGGGCGCGGGCATAGTCACAGGAATTGGTGTAGTTCATGGCCAGGAGGTCATGATAATCGCCAATGATGCCACTGTCAAAGGTGGGACATACTTCCCCATGACCGTGAAGAAACATATCCGTGCTCAGGATATAGCAATGGAGAACAACCTACCTTGCATATATCTGGTGGATTCTGGAGGAGCTTTCCTTCCTATGCAGGACGAGGTTTTCCCAGACAGAGAACATTTTGGAAGGATATTCTTCAATCAGGCCCAGATGTCATCTGCCATGATACCGCAGATCGCCCTCGTCATGGGATCATGCACTGCTGGAGGAGCTTATGTGCCAGCAATGTCGGATGAGACGGTCATGGTCAAGGGAACTGGCACCATCTTCCTTGGAGGGCCGCCATTGGTCAAGGCCGCTACCGGGGAGGAAGTGAGTGCTGAGGATCTTGGAGGAGCGGATGTTCATTGCCGCCAATCCGGGGTATCGGACCATTACACTTCCAGCGATGAGGAAGCACTGGCTGTCGGTAGAAATATCATAGAGAATTTCAATCGGCCCAAGAAGACCTACATGAGGGTCAGAAAACCCGAGGATCCACTTTACCCCATTGATGAGATATATGGAATAATATCCAAGGATGCACGGATACCCTTCGAGGTCCGCGAGATCATAGCTAGATTGGTCGATGGAAGTAAATTCCACGAGTTCAAGGAGCTTTACGGAACAACTCTCGTAACTGGTTTTGCCCACATAATGGGCTATCCTGTGGGAATATTGGCCAATAACGGTGTACTGTTCTCAGAGAGCGCATTGAAAGGCACGCACTTCATAGAGATGTGCTGCCAGCGTAAGATACCGCTTATCTTCTTACAGAATATCACCGGATTCATGATAGGAAGGGAGTACGAGGCAAAGGGCATTGCCAAAGATGGAGCTAAAATGGTGGCCGCGGTATCCAATGCCCAGGTGCCCAAATTTACCGTCCTCATCGGGGGCTCCTTCGGAGCCGGAAATTATGGAATGTGCGGGCGCGCTTATGACCCACGTCAATTATGGATGTGGCCCAATGCCAGGATATCCGTCATGGGCGGGGAGCAGGCGGCCAATGTACTATCCACGGTCAAGAAGGACCAGCTTTTCAGAAAGGGCGTGGAAATGAGCGATGACGAGGTCGATGAGCTCAAAAAACCCATCCTGGAGAAGTACGAGGTAGAGGGGAATCCATACTATTCATCAGCACGGATATGGGATGACGGGATAATTGACCCGGTGCAGACCAGACTTGTGCTGGCCCTTGGAATAAGTGCGGCACTTAATGCACCCATAGACGAGGCCCCGTTCAGCCTGTATAGGATGTGAGATGGGCAAAACATCATCCAATTTGTACCCGCAGATCTGCCTCATCCAATACCACCCCTTCCACTTCCGGATCATAGTGCATGGAAACCGCCCTAATCTCGACCCCAGCCTTCTCTGCTTTCTTCAGCAAGATGGGTATCTGGGGGTCGCCTTTTTCATAGGGTGTGAAGCCAGTTACACCTGGAAGGGCCGAGGCAAAGCAGACAAAGGCTTTGCCTCCTTTTCTCACATGCTCGGTTAATTCTCGAATATGGCGCTGGCCCCTCAAAGTTGGACAGTCAGGGTATGATGCCATGTCCCCCACCCTCAGGACCGCGCTCTTTACCTCTAGAAGGGCTTCAGACCCATTGTCGTCCTCCAGCCGATAATCAGTTTTCCCAGTGCCGAGCCTTGGCTCCCTGGCAGATATTTTCCAGCCCTCCAGCCAAGGTATCCGGCCATCCTCCACAGCCCTTTCAAAGCTTCGCATCTGGTACATGGTATCGATGAGGGCTCCCTTCCCTCCCAATTCCGAGATAGCAAAAAGGCGATAGCCGGTGGCCTTTCCTCCATGCGGGTGGCAGTAGGCCTGCATGCCCTTCACCATGAACTCCGTGAGGCGGCCAGTATTGTTTATCCAGGCTCTTTCTTCCTTGCCATTTATTTTAACTATCACGACAAATCGGTTTAATTTTTTCACTATCCGGCATGGGATCGGATCATCTATCTTTTTCAGAATAATCGGAGAAGACGGCATTACTTCACCCATCGGCCTTGGGAATGGTGATCGCGATAGAGCAAGTATCATCCCCATCAAGAACACTGGCCAGCATCTCGATCTCCACCGGCCTTTGAGTTATCTCCTCCCAGATGTCTTTGTAAAATCCAGCCCCGCAATAGCAGTAGGTGGTGGAGATGGTCTCTCCGGCTTTGAGAACATCCCTTATCCTGTGGCAATGGCAATATAACTGTCGTCTTTTATCTGCATCTGGCTCATTGAGGTATTCCAGCAAATATCCACTCTTGGGGATCTTTGTAGCGATTATCTTATCACCCTTGATGATGCCAGCCGCGCCCCAACCCCTTTCCACGATATCCTCGATGATATTGGCCTCCAATTTGAGAGTATCATGCAGGAAGGATTCGAACTGCTCCTGTAGCATACGATGTGGCACTCGGATGTCTCCTGTTTCCTCGAAAGCCCTTCTCATTGGCCGGAGTGCTTCTTTGGAATACTGGCACGCACACCGGGTCATTATCTCTTTCCTGGCATCCACATCCAAGAGCTCATCAAGTCTTTCCATTGCTCCTCTGGACCAGAGAATGATATCCTCTCGAGTAGATGAATCAGATAGAGTCTGGCTGCCTTCCATTATCCTATCACGAATGTCCTTTCCAGCCACTTCTTCCAGGGCTCGGGATAGCTTGTTCTGCCAGTATTTTTCGAAATCTTGCTCGGTCATCTAAACCTCAGAGCTTGGAATCCACAATAGCCAAGATATCTTTCAGCAGAGCATCTCCTTCTGTTGCCAGTTCATCGCATTTCTTCAGCATCTCGGTCTTGTAAATTTCATCGGTAATTTCTGGCATATTGATCTTCACATTGAGGATCGCTCCGTGCATTCCGGCATTTGCCATGAGGGCTCCAACTCCAACATCACTCGCTGATGCCGCCAGTCCCTTTGGAGCTAGTTGTTTGGCCAGTCTCAGGACCTCCAGGCACTTCGCGGCCACACTGTATGGCACGTCTATCGCACCTTTGTA
This sequence comes from Thermoplasmata archaeon, assembly GCA_023137005.1. GTDB lineage: Archaea > Thermoplasmatota > Thermoplasmata > SG8-5 > JAGLSY01 > JAGLSY01. Next base: position 204 of record JAGLQE010000348.1, on the reverse strand, counting down.
TGCCTCAAGGATAGCGGCCTTCTTGGCCTCTTCTTCCTCCGGGGTCTTGGCCTTGATCTTATTGGCCTCGATAACGCCATTGAAGGCGTTCGTGTCTGCATCGACACCGTTCAAAAGGAATGCTTTCAATGCCTCGCCTGTTTCTCCTATCTGACATACCTCGGGATAAATTTCCAGGAAATCCTTTCCACCACTGAGATTGGA
>JAGLQE010000347.1 GCA_023137005.1 Thermoplasmata archaeon | reverse complement strand
TACTTCGATAGCCGCATCATAGATGGCCTGCGCGATGGTGTAAACACCTTTCTCGGGATTGGTTATGATATGCAGGGTTTCGCCCGGCTTCACGTCCAGAACCTCTCTCACAGCCACCTGGGCCGCCTTCTCTATCTCCGACACCTCGCACACGAACTCTGAGAACTTGGATCTTTCATCAACCATAATATCATCCTTCTTTTCGATATGTGAATCAGGAGCTTGTCTTATAAACTTAAGTATGGAAGCCTGGGCGATGGTGTCCATGCCCTACATTAGTGGAAACAGAACAAATGCGATGAGGTCCCAGAAGGCGTGGCTGATGATATTCACCCACAGGTTCTTGTAATAATGATAGAGCATGCCCCAGAACACACCACCCGAAAAGGCAGCGAGTATCAGCATCATGTTCCCGGAGGCCAGATGCACCCCGGCATAGGCCAGTATGGTGATGAGCACCCCCATCCTCCCAAAGCGTCGGGCAAAGGTCTTTTGTAGATATCCACGCCAGAACACCTCCTCTCCTGGCCCAATGATGAAGAGCAGGAGAAAGGCAATCAGCCTCGGATCCACGCCTTCCCCGAAACCGTATATCCCCCCGACACCGGACTTTCCAAAGGATAGGAAAAAGGTAGCTAGATCACTCCCTATCAGGAAAATCAGGTAGAGGAAGATGGCCGAGACAAGGCCCAGCAGGATGGTCTTGGTCCACTCATCACGATCTATCCGTAATTGCCTTATTATGTCGTGCTTTCGAAATAATAAGGCCAATCCTGTTATGATAATTATAGTGAGGCTCAATTGAAGCCAGAAATCGAAATGATAGCCAGCGAATAACAGGGAGAAGCCCAGGGCTGCAATTGATAATGAAAAGATAGCTTTGAAAAAAGTATCCTGTTTCATCATATATCCTACAAGATATCTGGAAGGAAGCTGGATATGACCAGTCCGACAGTGAGTAGGATGGCGAACTGCATCTGAAGCTGGGCGGTCTTTCCATCCAGCATCATGAACATCTGCATGTCATCCTCCTTCTTGAACTTGGCAAGCTTCAATGCCGGTGGGAAGGCCAAGAACACGATCAATGCTACCAGAGGAGGTGGGACCATGGATGACAGGAATGACAATCCTGGAATTAGTCCTATGGCTATGTAGGCACAGACGAGTATGAAAGGCGAGAGGATCAGGACCTTGTAGTAGGTGGATGACCTTTTCTCACCGAGAGCGGAGGCCACGGTCTTACAATCCTTGGCATTATCAGTCTTGATATCGCGCCAGTTGTTCGCATGAAGGATACCTACTGTGATCAACACGATGGGCAGGCTCCACAATATTGGCAAGATGCTGAAGGTCTGTGTCTGGACCCAATAGGTTCCGAATACGGGCAACATACCACAGGTTATGAATATCGTCAGGTCTCCGAGTCCGATGTATTTCAGACTGAAGCCAGTGCGCGTGTATGCGATAGTGAGACCAACCCCGATCAAACCGAGTGCTAGGACCGGCCATCCAAGAGCAAAGACCAGGTAAAAACCACATGCCATACCCCCGGCCAGGAAAATCATCGCGCCTTTCATAGCCTGCTTTCCGGTAAGCCAGCCACGTACGACCGCACCGCTCACGGGAAAGACCATTGTGTCCACGCCTTTCTTATGGTCAATGACATCATTGATCAGATTCCCCGCGGTGTGGAAGAACACGACACCGAAAAGGGTGATGAAGAAATTGAGCCAATTAATATCGAACCCATCGAAATGAGCTATGGCCAGCCCCAATACCACTGCCGATACTGTGGCCGTGTATGCGAAGGGCCTTACTGCTGTTTTCCATACCTGGAACTTGCTTGCTGGAATTTCATTATC
>JAGLQE010000346.1 GCA_023137005.1 Thermoplasmata archaeon | reverse complement strand
TTCATCTAATCCCTCCTGGCAATGCCCACCATCTCGGATATCTGGCCATATCCATTGGCTTTCATGAATTTTTCTATCTCCGAGTTAACTTTATTGAAAACATCGATGCCTCGATAATGAACCCCACTGCCGATCTGGACCCCGCTGGCCCCGGCCATGATATACTCGATGGCATCCATGCCGGTGTTTATTCCACCAACTCCGATTATAGGAATTTTAACCTTGGAGGATATCTCATAAACGGCCCTAACACCGATCGGTTTTATGGCCGGACCACTCAATCCGCCTATCTTGTTCTTCAGAACCGGCATTCCCATTTCTGGCTCGATGCTCATGCCCCGCATGGTGTTGATGGCCACGATCCCGTGGCCTCCGGCCTTTTCCACTGCCAGGGCGATCTTCGATATATCTGGAACCATGGGACTGAGCTTGGAGAATACCGGAATGTTCACGGTTTTTACAACTTCTCCGACTATGCTGGTCACAATGACTGGATCACTGCCCATCTCGACTCCGTATCCTTCGGCATGTGGGCAACTGAGATTGAGCTCTACCGCATCCGCGCCCATGGCCTCCATTCTTTTGGCCAGCTGGGCAAAGTCCTCGGGAGACGATGCGAAAACACTGCCGATTATCGGAACATTGGATTGTTTGGCTATCTCCATCTCTTCATCAAAATTATCGATACCGGGATTGGGAAGTCCCATTGCATTGAGCAGGCCATTATCCAACTCGATAAGGCTGGGGGAGCCGTGCCCTTCCCTGGCTGCCAGACCTATGGATTTAGTAACAAGTGCTCCGGCACCGCCTTCTGCGGCGATACGTAAAAGTGATCGGCCAGTTTGGCCCAAAATACCCGATGCCAGCATGGTTGGATTATTCATCCTTATTCCAGCAATCTCTGTTTCCAGGTTCATGGTATCGGGAATTCTCAATCCCCCCCTTCCTTTTAAATCTTTCTGAGTAAAACCGGGAATAAGTATTATATTTAGCTTCAACATAGTGAGAGTGATGTTGGAAGATGAAAGAGGATTGGGCCTTATCCAGGTCATCACTGGCGATGGCAAGGGCAAGACCACATCCGCCATGGGCCTGGCCATGAGGGCGATCGGCCACGGATACAAAGTGATCATGGTCCAGTTCATGAAAGGCCAGATAAATTATGGAGAGCTGGAAACAGCCAAAAAACTGGAAAATTTCGATATCATTCAGTTCGGCAGGCCGGACTTCGTGGATAAGAAGAACCCGGCAGAGATAGATATCAAACTGGCTCAGGATGGACTGGAGCATGCCTGGGAGATCATCATAGGGAATGAATGCGACATGCTCATCCTGGATGAGATCAATGTGGCATTGGATTGGAAATTGATAAAGCTGGAAGAGGTGCTGGACCTTATCAGATCCAAGCCCGAGGACATGGAACTTGTCCTGACCGGCCGCTATGCTCATGAGGAATTGATAGAACTGGCCGATCATGTCTCCGAGGTCAGGGAGATAAAACATCCATATCAGAAAGGGATCATGGCAAGGAAGGGGATCGAGTTTTGATCTCTCTTTCATTCTTTGATGGACAAGCTTCCCGGGTGGCGGCCCATCTTATTGTGATCATATTTGTTTTGATGGCGCTGGCCCCCATGCTCGTTATTGCCCAGGAATCTGGAAATGGAGGGGCGCAGAATCAGGATGGGTACGTGGGAAAATGGACCGTGATGGTCTACATGTCCGGGGATAGCTCGCTATCCGATAATGTGCTGGATGATCTGGAGGAGATGAGGGCCGTGGGCTCGGGCAATGGCCTGGAGATCATTGTTCTCAGTGACAGGTCCGGTGTGGGAGACAGTCATATATTCCACATCCTGGAGGGAGAGATGGAAGATATCCCGACCAGTTACGCGGACACGACCTGGGATGATGAGCTGAACCTCGGGGATCCAGATACCCTATCCAGCTTCGTGAAGTGGGCGGTCGCCGAATACCCGGCGGAGCATTATCTTCTTGACCTGTGGGGTCATGGGAACGGGTGGACGGGCGTGTGCCCGGATAAAGGCGATAGATTGAACTCGATAGAGCTCAAAGGAGCACTGGACAGTGTGGTCTCCTCTGGAATTTCAATAGACATGATAAGCCTGGATGCCTGCCAGATGGGGATGGTCGAGCTCTTCTACCAATTGAAGGGGAGGGCGGACTACGCCATCGGTTCGGAGAAAGATGTCCCTCTAGCCGGCTGGCCCTATGACACTTTATTGCGTATCATCAAAGATGATCCCGCTATAACTCCTGTTGATTTTGGCCGGGAATTCATTGATTCTTATATAATCTGGAGCACGGCCAATAGTGGTTATTCGGCAACGCTCTCACTCATCCAGCTGGATGATCTGGAAGGAGTGGTCGAAGCTCTTGATAACTATGCCAAGAGTTTGATAACGGATATCGGATACTTCCATCCAGAAATAGGACTGGCCAGGGACAAGACCGAGGAATACGATGGGGCCGACCAATACGATCTAATTCATCTGGTATCCAATATCGGGGAGAGGACCGGATCATACGAGTTGCAACGGAAAGGAGATACACTGGCAGAGGCCATCGAGACCGCCGTGCTGTATGAGAGGCACTGGACCAGGCTGGATGATGAGCCCGCGGACAATGCCACCGGCATGTCCATATGGTTCCCGAGAACCTCGGCATCGGCCGATTACAAGGCACTGGACATAGCCATTGACACACGGTGGGATGAATTCCTGGATATGGCCTATCTAAAATGGAGACTGGATGGTCGGGAGAGCATTGTTGCCGAGATAGCATACGGCAGCCAGGACAGTGATGGTGACGGTCTTGATGATACGATATTCATTCAGTCACAGCCAGGGGACTACACCGACCTGTACATCGAGGTGTTTGGTGATGGATATGCGTCAGTTCAAACATTCGAGGCCCAGGCCCAGGAAGATGATATCGAATTCTCCTGGTCCCCCACCGAGGCTGGCATCTACAGAGCCGCGATCTCCCTGAGAAACGAGACTGGCATATTGCGATATTATCAATTTATATCATCCGACCTGCACGTGGAGATGGAATACATCATATCCGGCCATGTGGTTTCCAATACCGGGAAGATGATGAGGAACGTGATCATCCTGGCCATTGATGATCAGAACAATACTGTAGCCGAGACCCAGACCAATGGGGATGGTGAGTATGAGATATCTCTCATCGCTCCCTGGGACACTGATGGCACGAATATCACCATATTCTGCGACCTGGGTATTTATTCTCAGAATGCGACCATCCTGCAGCTGGAGGATCAAAATACTCTGAACATCGAGGTGGAGAACGGTCCGGCCTTCACGCTGGCCCTTCTTTATCTCGCGCTGGTCCTGAACATGGTGGGCTTCAGCCTAGTGGGTTATTTCATAGTTCAAAATAGGAAAGAAGTGGCGGGTTCGGTCGAGGAAACAACTACAAAACTCTAAATATCCCAAACCAGTTTTCCTGTTGTGGAAGCCGATTTAGTAGATCATCTTCAAAGACAATCGACCTGGCTCAGAGAGTCCTGGCTTTGGATCCTTAAGGATAAAGGTATCATCAATGAAAGAACCGCTCTCGAGGTCGGATGCGGTGCGGGCCATGTGATGGAGATCCTTTCCCAGCACTTTGACATAAAGGGCGTGGACAAAGATCAGGACATGGTGGATATTTGCAATTCCAAGGGCCTGGCTGTACAGCTGGCAAATGTTGAGGATCTACCTTATGATGATGATTCCTTTGACATCGTATATTGCTCTTTCCTAATGCTCTGGCTTCGAGATCCTGGAAAGGCTCTGAAAGAAATGGCAAGGGTCTCCAGGAGCTGGATAATATGCCTTGGGGAGCCGGACTATGGTGGTAGGATCGATTTTCCCACGGCCATTGAGGACCTGGGCCAGCATCTTATCAATGATCTGAGGGACAAAGGTGCGGACCCCTTCATAGGCAGGAAACTGAGGAAGCTATTCTCGGAGGCTGGGCTGGAGGTTGAAATTGGTATTCATCAAGGAGTCTGGCCATTGAAGAAATTGCAGAATGAGATCAACAATGAATTGGTCTGGATA
>JAGLQE010000345.1 GCA_023137005.1 Thermoplasmata archaeon | reverse complement strand
AAAGGATGAAGACCACCCCGCCCTCGTTTCAATATATCTTCGGACCAGACGGGGCTTGCGGAATAGCACGTTGGTATTTGTCAATCACACCGCTAACACATCAGAACCCTGAATCTCAGCAAAGCTGACCTTTCAGAATCTCGGCAAGCCGAGCTTCGCCCGCAATCATCAATAATCAATGCTTTAGACGGGGCATGTTTAAAGAGTAAATGCCCTACTTGTAAACCTTCTTGATATTCTTGGCCAGTCTCTCGCTGATGCCCTTGATCTGGATAAGTTCTTCCACCGTGGCCTTCTCCAGGTCCTTGAAGGTCTTGAAGCCCCCCTCATAGACCGATTCGGCCTTTGAGAATCCCAGGCCGGGTATTCCGACCAGGGCATTGATAATGTCCTTCTTGTCTATTTCCTCAGCTTTCTTCCCTTTCACTTTCTTACCCTTTTTTCCTTTCTTCTTGGGCATATCTAGGATGTCCTCGATCTCCTCTATGACCGCATCCTCCTTCTGCTCCCTGGTGAACTCGGTGCCGCACATCTCGCAGAATACATCATCAATATTGCCAATTGCATTGCATGCTGGGCATTTGAACTCCTCTCCTTTTATGAGGTCCTCTTCGATCTCCTCGGCAAGGGTTATTCCGGCTCTGGCATCTTCCTCTTCTTCAGCTGCTTCCTTGCCTGCAGAAGCCTCTTCTTCGGCTATTTCCATGCCTGCAGAAGCCTCTTCTTCATCCTCGTCCGCCTGGGATTTTTCTTTCTCTACTTCTTCTTCCACACTCTTCTCCAGGCGCCTGACCGTCTTGTCCCTGTTCTTGATGGCATCCCTGAACTCCGGGTCAATGCCCAGGGCTCGTTCAAAGCATTCCAGGGCAAATACATGCTCGTCCATCCTTGATAGTGTAATACCTTTATTGTTCCAGGCCTCGGCATATTCCTGATCCAGTCCTATGGCCTTGTCGAAGGCCTTGATCGCCTTGTCCAGCTTATCATCACTGAGAAGTATGAATCCCTTATTGTTCAGCAACTGGGGGGTTTTATTGATGGAAAGAGCCTGGTCCAGGCATGATACTGCTTCCTCATACCTCTCCATCTCATAAAGTGCCGCTCCCTTGCTCGCCCATGAGCGCGGGTCGTCTGGGTCAATGTCAATAGCCCTGTCAAAGTATCCCAATGAGTTCTCGGCCTTTCCCAGTGCCAGGACCGTGATGCCCTTATTGCACCAGGCCTCTGCATAATCCGAGTCTATCTGGATGGCTCGATCAAAGCACAGGATGGCCTCATCGTGTTTTCCAATATCCAGCAGGGCCGCTCCCTCCGCATTCCAGACCTCGGACATTCCGGGTGCCAGCTCGATGGCGGAGTCAAAGCTTTCAATGGCCTCATTGACCATGTTCAGGTTCAATTGGATGCTACCTCTCTCGATCCAGAGGCTGGGTTCTTCCTCTTCAAGTTCCAGGGTCCTGCCATTGGTCTTCAGGGCCTCTTCCCATTCCTTTATCTCCATCTGCGATGATGTTTTGTTCATCAGGGCGGCTATATTATCTGGCTCCCTCTTCAGAGCTTTATCATAATTCTCGATGGCATCATCATATCTTCCCAGCAGGTATAGGATATCGGCCTTTTCGATCCATGATCTTGGATTCTCATCCAATTCAATGGCTTTGTTGATCTGGTCCAATGCCTCCTCCAATCTGCCGAGTCGGGCCAGCATCCTTCCTTTTGTCAAAAGCATGGCCTCTTCATCCAGTTCCCTAGCAATGGCCCTTTTCTCCTCGATGTCCTCAAGTTCGGGAGGATCTCCAGCCGGGAGTATCTCGGGTCCTAGAGGTTCGATCTCTGGCTCTGGGAGAAGCTCATCCTCATCGGTCAGATCCGCACTGCATTTCTCACATTCGAGGTCATGTTCACCGATCTCGGCACTGCATTCGGAGCAATAGAACACATCACCATCATCCATATCTTCAATGGTAATGGTCCCTGTTTCCATGATATCTACCTTGACCCCGCAATTATGGCAGAACACTGCCTCATCCGGTAGTTTTGTATCACATTCGGAGCAATTGTCAGGGGTCGATACTGGGCTGTCCATCTCCCCCTTCATGATGTTCTCGAAATCATCTGTGAGAGCTTTTTCCGAGGTTCCTGGCTTTCCGCCGATCTCCTCTGCCACAACTGCCTCCACCCTGAGTCGCTCTTCTTCTTCCCGGGCCAGCCTCTCAGCTTCGAGTCGGGCTCTTTCCTCTTCCTCCAGTTTAATCCTCTCGGCCTCTTCCTCGGCCTTTCTTTCCTCTTCGATAAGACGCTGCTCGTCCATTTCCTTCAGGAGGGCCTCGGCCTTCTCTTTTTCCTCGATCGCGATATTCCAGTTAGGTCTCAGTAAAAGTGAATTATTGTAGGCCTCTATGGCCTTTCTAGGGTTAAGTATGGCCATCAGAGTGATACCTTTCTGGCAATATACCTCCGGGCTCTTCTCTATCTCCAGAACCTTGTCATAGCACGCGATGCTCTCGGCATATCTTTCCATCTCGTGCAGCAGTAATCCTCTATTGAGCCAGGCATCCATGTAATCCGGCTTTTTGGCGATGGCCTTATCAAAGGATCTGAGCGAATCCTCGTAATCCTTCAGGTATTTGAGGGCCACTCCCTTATTGTTCAGAACACTGGTATTGTCTGGTTCCAGGCTAAGGACCTTGTCATAGCATAGGGTGGCTTCCTCATGCTTGCCCAATTCATGCAATGTCGCCCCCTTATTGTTCCAGGCCTTTGTGAAATCCGGGTTGATATTTATGGCCTCATTGTAGCATTGGATCTCATCATCGTATCTCTGTAGATTGTAATAGATGGCTCCTAGGTTATACCATGATTCCTCGCTCTCGGAATTTATCTCCAGGGCTTTTTTGAAGCATTCACTGGCCTCATCATACCTCTGCATCGCGCTCAGCACATTCCCCTTCATTATCCAGGCGAGGTCGTAGCTTGGCTTCAACCTGAGGGCATTGTCATAATACTCGATGGCCTTCCTGTAATTCCCTGATTTGAAGAAGTCATTACCCCAGGTCATCTGATTCTCCAGCTCGTCAATGCTCGGGAGGAATCTTTCACCGTCCTGCTGGAGTATCTTGCGGGTTTCCTGCTTTTTCAGGTCATCGTCCAGGTCCAGCTCCTTCAGGAGTAGGCCGAACTTGTCACCATCCGCAACGCTAACACCAAGCATGTCCGCATACCTGTGAGCGTCCTTGTCGAATCTATTTGTGGAAATGAAAATGGTCCTGACATCCTGCCCGTCCCTCTTCTTACCCACGATCGACTGAATATCCTCTGGACCGACATCGTCGATACCTCGTCTGATCTTGATGATGAATGGTATCTGCTCTCCATCGACATCCCGCATGGCCTCCATCTCTATCTCGTCCTTCCGCATGCGGTGGTCGGTTACCCTGAATTCCATCTTTTCAAGGAGACGGTTCGCCAGGATCCTGAAGCTTTCGGGATCCAGGTCATTAACGATGGTCATAAGATATTCCTGTCCCACTACTCCCCCTCCCCTAATCTCTTGATGCTACGGCTTCTCCATGATCTAGCCTCTTGGAAGTCGGTGTCTAGTTTCAGAACCTGATTAAAGCTATCGATGGCCTCTTTATACATTTCATTCTCATGAAGGGTTATGCCCCGGGCCAGCCAGTTCTTGGGATTCTCTCCCCCCATCTTTATGGCATAATTCAGGGATTTGATGGCATCGTCATACTTTCCTATGTCTTTCTGTGCCACTCCAAGAAGCCTCCACACATAGTCATTGTCCGGCTCTACTTTCAATGCCTGCCGGTAAAGTTTGATAGCCTCATTGTAGCCACCGTTCTTGTACATCAGGCGACCTTTTCCGATCATCGCGTAAATATATTCATCATCTGCTTCCATGGCATTGTCATAGGACTCTCTGGCCTCTTCGATCTTGCCTTCCTCCCGGTGAACATCCCCTTTCAATGTCAGGGCCCTGGCCTCGTCAGGGTATAATTTTAAAACAGTATCCAGTACCTGCAATGCGCCTCCCCACTTGCCCTTTTTCAGCATGATCTCGGCCTTTCCGATCAATGCATCGGAATTTGTAGGGGAGAATTCCAGAACACTCTGATAGGCCTCTAAGGCATCATCTATCTTGCCCTTCTCCAGGAGCATGTCCCCCTTCTTTATCCAGGCATATTCATATTCATCATCCAGGTTGATCGCCCGGTCATAGAATTGAAAGGCACCGCCCCATCGGCCCTTTTCCGAGAGCACATCCGCCTTCTTTGCCCAGGCCTCTGAGTCCTTGGGATCAATATCCGATGCCTTTTCATAGCACTTGTAGGCCTCGTCATATCTCTCTAGCCCGAAGAAGCCGTCACCGATGCCCAGCCAGGCCTCCTTATTACTGTCATCTATCTCTATGACCCCATTGAAGGACACGATGGCATCCTCGAACTTATCCCGCTCCAGGCTGATCGAGCCGTCAAGTACACGGGCTCCAGTATGCTGACTATCCAGTTCCATGGCCCTGTCCAGGCAGACCACCGCCTCATCAAAGTCATCGAGGTCGTAGTTGGCCCTTCCCTTCAGGTACCAGGCCTCGGCAATGTCCCCATTCACCTTCAGAGCCTTGTCCAGCGTCCTGATGGCCTGCTTCTCCCGGCTCATGTATATTTGCACATCCGCCTTCTTGACCAGGAACATGTAATTATCAGAATTCAGGCTCAATCCGGTATCATAGACCAGAAGGGCACCTTCCTCATCCCCCTCCTTGAGAAGCTCATCCGCCCTCTCGAACAATACCTTCTCATCATCGGATATGTCCAGTTCATCTTCAACTAACTGTAGCTCAAACTCATCCACTTCTTCCTCATGCTCGAAGGCCTCATCAACCTCTACCTCGGCCCTGAGCTCGTCAATATTGATCTCCGACTCTATATCCATGACCTCTTCATCGATGACTGGCTCATCGGCTTCCATGTCCTCGACCATGGCCGCCATGTCTGGAATATCTGATATCTCTTCGATCTCCTCGGCCATATCTGGCATGCCCAGGTCTATCTCTTCCAGTTCCTCAATTGGCTCCTCGATATCCTTCTCCACTTCAGGAGGCACATCCTTTGGGGCCCCGCCCATCTTTCCAAAGACATCATCTATATCCTGGTGGTCGGCCTTCTTATCTTCTTCAGGGGCATCCATTTCCTCCTTGAACATGTCAAGCAGGCCTTCCTCTTTGGCTGCTTTCATGTCTGCGGAAGTTGCTTCTTCGGCTACGTCCTTGCCTGCAGAAGTCTCTTCTTCGACTGCTTCTATGCCTGCAGAAGTATCCTCCTTTCCCATCAGGGTCAGGAGCTCTGTTTTTCTGATCACTGCATATTCATATTCACTATCAAGGGATATTGCTTTGTCGAACATCTCTATGGCCTCGTCCACCATACCTTTGGCAGAAAGCACATCGCCTTTCTTCGTCCATCCTTTTGGATCGTTCGGGTCGATATCCGTGGCCTTTTCAAAACACTTATTAGCCTCATCATATCTTTCCAGATCATAGAATATATCACCAGTTTTGATCCAGGCCTCTGGTTCATTCGGTTCCAATTCAATGACCGTACTGAGACTCTTAATAGCACCAATTTCATCATCCAGATTGGTCAATGCTCTGGCTTTCAGTATCCAGATCTCAGGATCTTTGTCATTTTTCTCGAGAGCCTCGTTTAAAGGATCCAGTGCCTCCTTATTTCGCTCAAGGGATATGAGAACAGCTCCCTTTTTTGTCAAAAATATTGGATTACCTGGATTATCATGAAGACCTGTTTCATACCATAACAGGGCGCCTTCAAGTTCCCCTTCTGCAATAAATTCCTCTGCACTTGAAAGAAGCGCGGTGGCTTCATCAGATAAACCAATGTCACCGAACATGGAATCTTCCATATCCATATCCACTAGATTGATTATTTTACTATCTGGCTCAGGTTCATCAAGCATCCCTGAAATATCTTCATCATCGTCAATATCATGATAATCCTCTTCAGGCATGTCAGGCAGGCCTTTCTCCACAGTTATATCATCTCCCAGCTCATCGGTCAGGTCAAGGATATCCTCTTCCATATCCTCCTTGCTGGTTTTTAATATATGATCATCCGGCCCCGCTTCCTCCACTACTGGGGCAATAGGCTCAAGTTCGGGCTCAAGCTCGGATACCTGCTGGTCAATGACCATGTCCTCTGGCTCCATTCTCCTTATGAATCGTGGCCTGGCTGTCATGGATTTTGCGAGATCGTAGCATTCGACAGCCTCGTCTATCTTGCCAAGTTTGGTAAATGCATCACCCTTGCCCATCAGTGCCTCGGGGTGCCCGTCCTCCAGCCTAAGGGAAAAATCATAGCACATTATGGCCTCATTGTATTTTTCAATGGATGCCAGAGCATCGGCCTTGTGCTTCCATATTTTTGATTCCTTGGGTGACAGCATAAGCGCTTTATCATAACTGCGAAGTGCATCCTCTCCCTGTCCAAGATGGAAATGAGCAGTGCCCTTCACACCCCAGATTATTCCGTCCTCTGGATCCTTTTCCAGGTAGTTGCCAGCAGTTTTAATGGCCTCTTCATAGTTTTTCATGGTATAATGAAGGACCACCGTGTTTCTGATAGCTGGCCTGTAATCCGCATCCATATCCAATGCCCTATGATACTGCTGTAAAGCTCTCTCTGAACAAACTGAGGCGATCTTATCAGCCAGCTCATCATCGAAAGATGGATCGTTCCTCATGGCATTTACATTGAGCCAGGAAACATTTCCTAGCATGGTCTCTGTGCGGGCATCGAATTGCAACTCGGTATAATCTCCATGCAATTCATTTGTGATCTCCTTGAGCTGATGCCCTATATCCACCGCCTCTTTGGTGATAAGGATATCCTCATCCGGCTCTATCTGGACTGGAATTTCCAGATGGTGGGTCAATCGTTTGATCTTTGAAACCTGGCGGTCGATGTCCCTGTCATCCTCTATATTTCCTTTTATCTTATCCATGTCCTCCCGGACATTGGGCTGTGATCCAAAGGACAGGGATCTTGAAGAAGTTGGGCCTATAGCCATGGTCACTGCGCTTCTCTCTCTGGTTCTGGACAAAGAACTCTTCCCGACAAGGGAGTAACCAGTTATGAGAGTGGGAGAACTTTCCAGGCCTTCTTCTGTGCATTTTACGCAAAGAAGACCATCGCCCACCGCCTTACCGCAGCTTATGCATTCCAATAATTCACCACAGTGTAAATGCACGATTTAGGATAAAAAGGTTCTTAGAGTATATATTAATAGTAATTACCAAAGTAAATAATACAGATATGTGGAGCGTGGAGCATGTCCAGGGAGGAATATCACAATCCTACAAGGGCTGTCACCCTGATCTCCTTCACCATCACACTATCATCCAGATGAACAAGGATCGGTATATCGTTCTTCATTTTCTTCGTGAACTCCAAAGAGAATTCCTGGGCCATGTCCTCATTCACTCCGAATCCCCTTATGAACAGGATCGCGCATTTTGGATCAAGCAGGTCCAGTGATAGCCAGCCGGATCTCCTGAACTCCTCATTGATGGCCATGACCGGATCATCCGCCCTCCATTCCGCCACATCCATCCTGAAAATATGGCTGATGTCGAACATCCTCTTGAGGTCCTTCTTTGCCTCCTGACCCAATCCATTGATCTCACCAACTGGTGTGGCCACCACCTTGTTCATGACCTTGAAGGCCTTCATCATCGGCAGGTTCGGGATCTCCTTGAAAATAAGATCGTTCTTGTAGATGACCGCGCTGGTCCACTTTCTCAGAGCCTCCAATTGTTTGGTCGAGCGGTGGCGTTTTTCCGACCCCTCGATGGAAAGGGGAGTGGTGACCAGAGCCAATGGTGTCGCCTTTGACATTCTTGCCGCCCTGCAGACCAGGGATGCCAACCATCCTCCATTATTTCCACCCAGGCCAGCAATTGGGATGACCATGTCATAGCCCTTGAGAAGATAGCTCAGTTGCATCTCTGAATCATTGCCCGCATACCTGGTGGATGAGCTCATCGCGGAAGACATTGCATCCTTCTCCCCTATCACCATTTCGGCTTTCGCATGAGTCCCTGTCAGGTCATTCCTGTCCGAGCTCACAGCCAATTTGACAATGCCTTCAGGGAGTTCGATATCTCGCAGGGCATTACATCCCATGCCGCCACAACCCACAACAGCTATCTTGAGAGGACTCTGGCCCATGCCTTTTCTAATAACTATCTTCCCATCCTCGCTCATCCATTCATGATGGCCTTCACCCTGCATAAATCTACCCATTATGAAGGCTCCAATAGCATAATGCAAAAATGGATAAACCCTCAGTATTTATCCAAACCTAATGGACATGTGTGAACAATTGGGTCTGACCCATATGTTCCCATTTAGTAGGCCATAAGACCATTTTCGCAGAGGAATGACCTCTGCGTTCATTTGATGAATTATCGATGGCCTTACGGCGGTCTGCCTTTTGTTGCCACTAATATTCTCATCAATGATATATGCAAAAATGGATAAGTGCGATATCGATACCATCTACATCGGTGAATAAATGGACATGTACCTAGTCGGAGCCACGGCCGCGGCTGTCACTTCCGCTCTCTGGACCATAAATGCAATTCTATTCACATCCGCAGGAAAAAGAATTGGAGCCATCAGTGTGAATGCCTGGAGGATCCTGTTCGCTGTTATCTTACTCTGGGTGACCCAGGCCCTGGTCTTTGGAAAGCTCTTTCCGGATGCCACAGGGGAGCAGTGGTTCTGGATAGGTCTCAGTGGAATAATCGGCCTTGGAATTGGTGATTTCGGTTTGTTCGCCTCCTTCATAATAATCGGCACTCGCAGATCGGTCCTGATGATGTCATTGTCAGCCATCTTCGCATCCATCGCGGCCTTCTTCCTCTTTGACGAGGTATTGAAGATTGTGGCACTCGTCGGCATCGCTGTCACACTGACCGGTGTGATCATGGTCCTTCTGGAGGATGAGAC
>JAGLQE010000344.1 GCA_023137005.1 Thermoplasmata archaeon | reverse complement strand
AGATACGGATCCCGAGGATAATCTGGGACTTTTCGAGAGAATGCTGGGTGGCGAGTTCCACCCTGGCGAGATATCCATGGTGGTCAAAACTGATATATCACACCCCAACCCCGCTGTGCGGGATTTCGTGGCCCTGAGACTGTTGGATGACTCTCACCCACTTACCGGAAATGATTTTATCGTATATCCTTTATATAATTATTCCGTGGCCATCGACGATCACCTGATGGGCATGACTCACGTACTCAGGGGCAAGGACCATCTGAACAATACCATCCGGCAGGAATACGTGTATGATCATATGGGCTGGAAGAAGCCGCATTTCCTTCATTATGGCTGGGTGAGCATAGATGATACTGTTCTGAGTACCAGGGAGATCAAGGCCGCCATTGCCGAGGGAAAATACTCGGGCTGGGACGATCCACAATTGGGAACTGTCCGGGCACTGGCAAGGCGTGGGATTCAGCAGGAAGCCATCCGAAACTACTGGATCGAGGCGGGAGTAAAGGGTGTGGATATCAAGTTCGCATGGGAGAATCTATTTGCCTACAATAAGGATGTAATTGACAAGCAGGCCCACCGTTTCTTCTTTGTTTGGGATCCTGTAGTTATCAGGGTCAGCGGTGCTGAAAAGCTAGAAGGCAAATGCCCACTTTTACCTGACAACCCTGAAGCTGGCTACCGCCTCACCACCCATGAAAAAGAAGAGGACGGTTTCATTTACCTTAATATAACATCGGAAGACCTGGCATCCATGAGACCAGGAGGCAGGATCCGGCTCAAGGACCTGGGTAATATTCAATTTCAGGGAAAAAGGGAATTCAAATATATCGGCAATGAGCTGGGCATCATAAAGCAAGGTGTGAAGATATTTCACTGGGTTGGTTCGGATAATATCCAAACTAAAGTTCACATGCCTGATGGGGAAGTGATAAAAGGCATCGTCGAAGGCGATGCCTCGAACTCGATCGGAAAGGTGGTGCAGTTCGAGAGATTTGGATTCGTAAAGCTGGAAAAAACAGACGAAGGAATTACTGGCTACTTCGCGCATAAGTGATATAATGGAGAGATCAAAGATGAACACAGCAGACCGGATGAAGAGTGTGCAGCCATCCCCGACGGTGGCTCTGGGTAATAAAGTGGCCGAGATGAAGGCCGCGGGCGAGGATATCATATCATTCACGGTGGGAGAACCGGATTTTGACACACCGGCCAATATCCGTGAAGCAGCGAAAAAAGCTCTTGACGATGGTTGGACACATTATGCACCATCCAGTGGCTTACCCAAGTTCCGCGAGGTCATAGCCGCATCCGAAAGAGAGAATGGAATTCCTTGCGATGCCAGCAATATCATAGTTGCTCCAACCAAGCACACCCTGTACATGACCTGCACCGCGCTTCTCAACCCGGGTGATGAGGTAATTATTCAAGATCCCGCCTGGGTCAGCTACGAGCCCTGCACCCTCATCAACGGAGCCAAGCCAGTGTTTGTGGATTCTTCCAAAACAGAATTGCATTTTACCCCCGAGTCAATTGCCGAGGCCATCACTCCCAAGACCAAGATGATCATCGTCAATACCCCATCCAATCCTACCGGAGTGGTAATGACCGAGGCCGAGCTAAAGGGAATAGCTGACCTTGCCATCGATCATGACCTCATTATACTGGCTGATGAGATATACCAGAAGATCCTGTATGAGGGCGAGCACCATTCCATAGCAAGCTTTGACGGGATGTTCGAGCGCACTGTCACTATAAACGGATTATCCAAGGCCTATGCCATGACAGGTTGGAGGTCTGGCTGGCTGATTTCCCCTTCACATTTGTTCGGGGAAATCTCCAAGGTGCAGCAGCATTCCATCACCTGCATTCCGCCATTCATCCAGATAGCTGGAATAGAGGCCCTCACGAATACCAGTGCCGAAGTAAGCAAAATGCGGGAACAGTTCAGAGCCCGGCGAGATCTCATGCACTCACTCATCAATGCCCTACCCAACTGGACATGCTCCAAGCCCGAAGGAGCCTTTTACCTGTTCCCCAAGTTCGAATCAGATATGAACAGCATGCAGGTTGCCGAGAAACTTCTTACCGAGGCCAAGGTGGCTGTAACACCAGGTTCGGCATTCGGGGCCAGTGTGGATGATCATTTGCGATTCAGTTATGCGGCATCCGAGGAAGTTATCCGAGAAGGAATACGAAGAGTGGGGACGGTTGGGCTGTAAGAAGTTAGTCGTTTGTTAAATGGTCGGAGGATAAGGACCCCGCCCTCGAAAATAATGGTAAATGGACCAGACGGGGATTGATTGAGCACCTCGCGAGACCACGCGAGGGATAACTTTTCTACTGAGACATTAGTGTCACTCGCTAATACATCACTGAGAGTACCCCGTCCGTCTGCTAATAAATGGAATAGTCTGAACGGGGCATGTTCGTTTAGAATATTATTGCATAAAAATGTACACGCTTTCATACAAGCTAGGTTCAAAAGCTATAATGCTATCATCATTCTAGCATCTGTATTTCCCCACAATGGGGGCACATGACCTCGATCGGTCTTCTGGATGTTGTGACCTCAATGGGCTTCTCGCAGGACTCGCACTCTATCTCCATCGCCGCTCCCGACGTACTGTGTCTCCTATCAGAACTCTGCTTGGTGTCCAGGATCTTGCCGTACTTCAGGGACTTGATGGTCTTTCTCTGGCGCATGGCTATGAAGAGGCTGAAGAAGGCCACTACCAGGACGAAGAAGGATATGAGGGGCATTCCGAAGATGGTGTTCTCCCACAAGGGGTTGGATGATGATTCTATCGTGATCACCTCGCTGGCTGAGCCTCCGATATCTGCGGATGCGTAGAATATCTGATCGCCTTCGTCAATATCTTCGGGTATCTTGTATATCAGGCGGCCGGTGGCGGACTGGGTCTGGTAGGTGATCTCTGGGCCGTTCAAGAGCCCGAAGGTGAATCTGAATGTGGATGGTAGGCTAGAATCTCCCAGAGGTATGATCTCGTAATCCACTGCCATTGTATTCCCTGGTGTATATGTCGCCTTATTGAAGGATAGAGTTAGAACATAACCTGTGAAGAGTCTTGCAGTGGCCTTTCCCTCGACCCTGATCCCATTGTCAATGGCGTGAACCGTGAATTCATAACTATCAGAGGCCGGGTCTGGAACCGTGAAACTGAACTCACTGGCTGCCGTCTCAACATAGCCTTCTTTGACCACAGAACCTTCAGCATCCCGTATGTCGTAGAATATGCTGGGAGATGTGAGCAGGGTGCTTACCACATCATAGGAGATGGTGAGCTCTTCATTCGCCAGATAGGTGATCTTATTGAGATTGACCAGCACGAAAGCGTAGTCCACTGGAATGAATTTGATCACACTGACCGTGTTTCCCTCTCCATCATCCACCGTGACCTGTATCCACAGTGTGCCTGTAAAATCTTCAATTATATCATATGAGAATGAATTTATGGTCTTGGTCTCTCTGGCAAAGAGATCGCCCGTGGCATTGGTATCCCTGACCTCGTATAGGTAGGTGAAGGTAGGGGTGGATACATCCTGGCCAGTTCCGATAGCCTGTGCAGTGACATTGACTGATAATGACTCTCCGCTCGTGTATCTATCCTGGTCAAAGTCCAATAGGGCCGTGATCGAGGGGAAATTAGTTATGGTGAAATCTCTGGCCTCTATCCTGGAATTGAAGGCCTTGTCCCACTTGGAGGCCTGTATCTCCACGATATAATTGGTGACATCGATATTGAATATGGGTGGGTTAAGTTGGATAATATATTGAAGATTACCGTGGCTGTCCGTGGTAAGTGTTCCTCCGGGTATCTTTGACTCACTGTAGTCATTCTCCTCGTAAATGGCGATCTCCACCTGGCATCC
>JAGLQE010000343.1 GCA_023137005.1 Thermoplasmata archaeon | reverse complement strand
CACCGAGCGCGATATCCATGTGGATTGCAATACAGCTGATGATTACAAGAAGGGCATCTACTACCTGACAGTGACTGGTCTTTCAATGGAGAACGGTGACGATGGTTCAGTGGGTAGGGGAAACAGAGCGAATGGACTGATAACCCCAAACAGACCAATGAGCATGGAAGCCACATCCGGAAAGAACCCGGTGACGCATGTTGGGAAGATCTACAACCTATTATCAAATCAGATCGCCCATGATGTGGCAAAGGTCGGAGGAGGAGACATATTGGAATGTCACGTCCGCCTATTGTCACAGATCGGAATGCCTATCAACAACCCACAGGCAGCCAGTATCAAGGTGAAACTTGCAGATGGTGTCAAGATGAAGGATGTCAAATCAGACATCACCGGCGTCGTGGATGGGTGGTTGCAGAACACCAACAAGATCACCAACCTCGTTGTCAAGGGCAAGATCGGAACCTTCTGATCCGATGACCAGCATCTTCGAGATAGAGAAACCGAAAAGGGGTGGAATGCCCCTTTTTGGACCTTTACATGTTTTTAAAGCACTTTATGTAATTCGTGAGTATGGCCCCATTGGAAGAAAGGGACTGGCTTCCAGGCTGGACCTGGGAGAGGGCAGTTCACGGGGTTTGATCACCCACCTGGAGGAACACGGGCTCATCCAGAGAAAGGATGAAGGTCTGAAGATCGCGAACCGGGGAACCCGATTCCTCAATGACATTGGATTCCAGGCAATGGCCATCAGCGCCTCGGAGCTTACCGTGGACGAATACGACTTTGCCATACATCTTTCTGGACTGGCTGAGGCTGTAAAAGATGGTATAATGGAAAGGGATGAGGCCATTAAAGCAGGAGCTAGTGGAGCCACGACCCTTCTTTTCCTGAAGGGGAGCATGGTGCTTCCAGATCATTTCAATATCGATGAAGAGATGCCCATGGTGGCCAGAGCGATCAGGGATGATTTGCCGCTAGAGGATGGGGATGTGGTCATCATCGGCACGGGCAGTTTGCCGGAGAAGGCCGAGGATGGGGCTTTCGCGGCGGCGGCATTTTTACTAATGAATGAAGAATGATATAATTCAGCAATTCATGTAAAGTTTTTAATACCCATTGCGTATTAGGGTGGATATATTGTCCACCCCCCAGGGTGAGACACAATGGATGTGAAATAATGTCTGAAGAACAAGGAACAAAGCCAGGACTTGGTTGGAAGCCGATAGCCGCCGTGGCCGTAGTCATAATGATCGCAATTGCAGGAATTTTCCTCGTCAGAGAGATGGGCAAGGTCGAGATAGACCCGAACGAAGTGAATGCCACCCTGAAGATCGATTATGGGAACGGAATAATTGAGG
This sequence comes from Thermoplasmata archaeon, assembly GCA_023137005.1. GTDB lineage: Archaea > Thermoplasmatota > Thermoplasmata > SG8-5 > JAGLSY01 > JAGLSY01. Next base: position 1,141 of record JAGLQE010000343.1, on the reverse strand, counting down.
AATATGATATCAGCACGGTGAACAACACACTGCCAGGCATGTTATCTGCCAGTATTGGAGATGCTGAGTTCGAGGTCGGAAGAAGCATCGAAGGTGTGGCCTTTATCGAGTCAGTTGGAAGCGTGGAGAACAATGTAACTGTAGATGGACTGAGCGACACATCCAGCATGTGGTGGGCGTACTCCATAAACGGCACATTCGCTCCAATTACCTCATTGGCATTTGAGGCAAAGGACGATATAGCCATAATTCGGGAGGGGCAGATAATAGAGCTCGAATTCATTGTGACCGATGGGCCAAGTGGTGTCTTCGAGGACACTGGTATATCCATAACCGTGAACATCGACTTCGGCAATGGCACCTACCTGAACCAGACTATCATAACCGACAATTACACAGCCCTTGGGGCTCTGGAGGAGGCAGTGGGATACGATAAACTGGATATGGCCGTCTATGACTGGGGCGTCCTGGTCAATGGCATCGATGGGGGGTCCACAGGAGCCACCATCGATGGAATAGATGACACATCCAACTATTACTGGTTCTGGTACATCAATGATGGATACGCATCTGTCGGGGCCAGCCAATACGTTCTCCAAGATGGGGACGTGATGGATTGGAAGTTCGAGGAAAGTTCATGGTGATCTTAATTGAGTAAAAAACAGATGTCATGGAAAGACGCGTTCAGACTGGACACGAGCCCCAGAAAGGTTCAATTAGCCATGCTGTTCATCATGGTGGGAACCCTTCTCAGGATAGCCCTCGCCCAGTATGGGAATATCGAGCCCGTCCTGGCCATAGCGATGATGGCAGGTCTCGTCCTCGGAGGATTCTACGCCTTCCTAGTCCCACTGAGCATCATGGCAATATCTGATTGGGCGATCAATGCCATGCATTATTCATCTTCATTCACCTGGCAACATCTCCTGGGGATATCGCTTTTCACATGGTCCGGCATGATGATAGCGGGTTATGTAGCAACCAGAATGAGACCCACATTCCTCTACAGGATGAAAGGTGTGGCCGTGTTCACAGGAGTGGCTGTCATGGTCACGATAGCCTATGACCTATGGACACTCATCGGTTACAAGCTCATAGTTCCTGGAATAAGCATTGAGACCATACTAATGGCCCAGATACC
>JAGLQE010000342.1 GCA_023137005.1 Thermoplasmata archaeon | reverse complement strand
GTGTATTGAAGCCGCGGAAGAGCTGAAGAAGCACAAGATCGATGCCAAGGTGATCAATATGTCCACCATCAAACCCATGGACGAGAAGACATTGATCAAGGCGGCCAGAGAAACTGGTGGAATGGTCACGGCCGAGGAACACAATGTCATGGTTGGTATGGGATCGGCAGTGGCAATGACACTTGTCGAGAACTTCCATGTACCAATGAAAAGAGTGGGCATAGCGGATTCTTTCGGAGAATCCGGGACATCGGACGAGCTCATGGAGAAATATGGATTAACGGTCGACCACATAGTGGATGCGGCCCATGATGTAATGAAGAGAAGAGGTAGATGATATGAAGATATTTTTGGACACGGCCAATGTGGATGAGATCAAGGAAGCGAACTCCTGGGGGATAATCGATGGTGTTACCACAAATCCGTCACTAATAGCACGTGAAGGAAGGGATTTCAAAGAAGTTGTTGAGGAGATATGCTCCATAGTTGACGGACCGATAAGCGCGGAAGTTGTGAGCATGGACGCTAAAGGCATGGTCAAGGAGGCTAGGGAGCTGGTCAAGATCCATGATAATATAACCATCAAGATACCAATGTGCGCCGAGGGTCTGAAGGCCACTAAGGAGCTGGCTCTGAGAGGGATCAAGACCAATGTCACCCTCATATTCTCAGCCAATCAGGCATTGCTGGCAGCAAAGGCTGGAGCAACATTCGTAAGCCCCTTCATAGGGAGATTGGACGATAATGGTCATGATGGAATGCAGATGGTTCGCGATATAGTGCAGATATACATGAACTATGCCTTCGACACAGAGATAATCGTGGCCAGTGTCAGGCATCCGATCCATGTCATTGATTCTGCAAAAGCAGGCGCTCACATAGCCACCTTACCACTCAAAGTACTGAAGCTAATGGTCGCCCACCCACAGACAGATATTGGCATAGAAAAATTCCTGGCGGACTGGGAAAAAGTACCGAAGCCAAAGAAGAAAGGGTAGATGACCATAGTGGATATGCAGAAGCATAACAACAATATTTTGTCATATGCACAATGCTAATTAGCATACTGCATAAGCCCATATGCAGAAAAGTTATTAATACGAAGTATAACATAGCTATAACAATTGCAAAAACTTGGTTAAAATATATTAGGTGAGGGAGATAAAATGAATAACAAAAAAATTATGGCATTCGCAATGACATTTGCGATGATCGGAGCAGGATTCACTGTCTTCAGCATGAACATAATCGCAGAGGATTCTGCGAGACCTTTCGAAACCCAGGGTGTAGCTGAGGGTTACCCTGCTGGCGGATTGACAAAGATCTCATGGGATGGCTCTGGTGATTTCGCACTGGCTGTTGATGATGGCAGTATAATCTATAGATATGACAGGACTTCAGGAATGTGGGGCGTTGAGGGAAGTTCAGCAAACCCCAGTGATAATTTCATGGACATCGTATACGATGATTACTTTGACAGATTCATGATCGTCGGTGATAATGGTGGAGACCCCGCCATGCCTATTGCATACAATTACACTGTCGGTGGCAACTGGGAGGCATATGGGACAGCCGCGAGCATGGGTACCTTCAATGGTGTGTGCATGGCCCATGAATATGGCAGCACTGTATATTCCATACTAGCTGTTGGCACATCCGGCGGTAATGCACTGGCCAAATGGTACAATGATAACACAGATCTGTGGGAAGATGCGGATCTTACTGGTTTCAATATTGGTGATATCTTGTATGACTGCACATGGGACTATTTCACACCAACCACATATTTCGCGGTCGGTGAGGATACCAACACTAAGGGAATGATAAGGTCCTGGTCAACTCCAGGTACTGATTATGCAACTGACATTACAATTCAGGAGACAGCGGCCCTTAACACAATAGACTGGAACTCTGATATTGGTTCATACGATTATGCAATAGTCGGTGGTAATTACCACGCGAACGGTAATATATTCTACTTTGATGGCGGCGTACTGGACATGTTGGATAATAAGAGCTACAATATTCTGGATTTTGACTGGTCACCTGATGGAACATGGGGCGCGGCAGTGGGAGACCATGCTGGAGCTGGTGTGTATTACGCATGCTATGCTGCTACCTCAACAGCCAAGGACATGACATACAAGCTGCCAGGCAGTGTAACGACACTCTTCGGTGTTTCTGTGAAAGGATACTCCAGCCCATCATCCGCAGTGGCAACTGGTGGCCCAGGAGCACCTGCGATCACTGGTTTCGTATCATCCACCAACTCTGACACAAAACTAATGGTCAACACAGATGTACCACACGGCTTTGATGTGGACATGTGGCTTATGAGCGATGGAACACAAACCTCAACATTGGATACTTCAGTGAATGTTGACTCTCTACAAACATACACATTCAGGGGAGAGTTCAACTACACGATAGGCGGAGCAGCAAACGACCAATTCTTTGATGGCTTGAACGACAATGTAAGGGTCGATCTGACAGCCTGGTATGACAATGGTATTGGAGGTTCACTTTCGAATCCAGTGGTTGGTCCCGATGGAGATGACAGAACAAGACAGTTCCAGGTCACTTGGGAAGAGGGAATTGGTGCAGATACAGCAGCAATGAATTACCCAATAGGCGCACCAAATGAGTTCATACTGGACAGCTGGTGGTCAGAGGCCTCTCTAACACCAAACCAGTATTATGTATTCATAAACGTGACCTTCAATGTCCAGACATGGGCAGCTGATGGACAGGGCTTCGGCGGTGGGACTGGTGGATTGATCTATGACCAAAATGTCATGCTCAATGATCTGGACAGTTGGGATTTCAGCTTTGAAATTTATGATGCGGCATTTATAACAGCCAATAATTACACCTATGGTGAATTCGGCATCTTCATGAACACAGACCTGATCGTTACCGGTGACCCCAGTGGCAATGCACCACCAGGAACATTCGGCACGGCTCTGTTCCCATACAGTAATATCACGTACCATTCCAATATCCCCTACTACGTGAATGTGTCCATAGAGGACCTGTCTGATGGGGTCAACACCATTGATGCGTTCAGGGTCGATGTACAGCATGTGAACATAAATGGCCTAGCAACAGTGCTTAACACAGATATGTTCGCGCTCTATGATATCACAGGGGCTGATGCAGAGGTTGGTGTTTGGGGTATTTGGAACACGGCTGATGAAGTATTACCTGCACCGTACAATGGCACAACGGCAAATGGTCCATGGGGCTCGAATTTCAATCCAGAAGGAAGCCTACTCAATGACGAAACCCAGATCAGATGGTGGATAGACGTGCCAGCAGGTACGACTGAAGGAATGTACTCAGCAACCATCACCATCACCATCGGATACTATCCGTGATGATGTACTGAGCATTGGACAAAAGATAATGGGAGGTCGAAAGGTCTCCCAACTTTTCATTTTATTATTGTTTATTTATAATAGCTAGACTGATCCATTTAGATTCCATTTAATGAATTATAGAACAGTATGCTCCAGCAGGATCTTCACACCCAGACCTATCAGGATAAGGCCTCCAATTATCTCCATCCGGCCTCCTAATAGATCACCTGCTTTCTTGCCAATGAAGGTTCCAGCAAAAGCGAATATGAATGACATCACGCAGATCATGATCACTGGCATGATTATCGAAATACCCAAAAAGGCAAAGGAAACACCGATGGCCAGGGAATCTATCGAGGTTGCGACGGACAATAACAAAAGCACCTTCATGTTCCTGTGATTCATTCCGGACGACTCTTCGCCTTCCAGACCTTCCTTGATCATCTTGATACCTATGATGGCCAATAGGAAAAAGGCTATCCAGTGGTCAATACTTTCAACGAGGGTGGCAAAGCTACTTGCTCCCAGCCAGCCAATGAAGGCCATACCACCCTGGAAAGCTCCGAAGAAGATCCCCACTCTTACACCATCAGATAATTTGATATCCTTGATGGTGACCGCGCTAGATATGGATACTGCCAGACAG
>JAGLQE010000341.1 GCA_023137005.1 Thermoplasmata archaeon | reverse complement strand
CCCCCGTCCAAAACAGTGGCGGAACTGGACGAGTCAGAGAAGAAGGTGTACGATGCCATACCCGAGAAGGGCATAACTCTCCCCAACTTGAAGAAGCAGGTGGCAAAGGACATCAAATATACAGTGGTCCTGAGAGCACTGAGAGTGCTACTGGATAATGATATTGTCGAGGCAGTTACCAAGGGCCGTAATACACTGTATCAGAAGATCAATGTCAAAAAAACGGATGAAACTGGAAGAAAAGAAATAAAACAGGAGGTGAAGTGATTTGTTAGATGTAGCTCTCGTATCTTTAATTCAAGATATGAGCGAAAAGGCTGGTGTCGAAGGCACCATACAATATTGGGCTAGAGTAGGAGAAAGTTTGGCCAAAAGAATGGGCAAAGAAGCTTACATGGGCTGGCCATCATTCAATGTGGCTTTGAGAGAGGGCAGAACTGCCTTTTCCATTGAAGGTTCTGTCATGGCATTGACGGACCTGGCCATTACCGATGTGGACGGCGATGTCGTTGGGTACATATACGCTCTCGAGACATGTGTGTTCAATCCCACAACTGTGAGAATAAGGTACAGTGTCGGGGAGCTTCCAAGGGCGGACCGGGCTGTTGCTGACGAGTACAATAACAGTGTTCGGGACACGGCGGTCTGTAATTTCTGTGTAATTCACCAGAGGTTCAGGGAAGAGGTATCCAAGAACATCTCGATAGCGGATCAGCAGTTGGATTGTATCCAATTGGCTGCCAGAGGATTCACTGGTGAGACAAAGATAGCCGAAGACTCCATGAGGAAGATCGGCATCAACCCGGAATACGTGCGCAGTCTGCTCAGGAACTATGCCTGCGTGTACGCCATAATGATGAAAGGTGCTCGTTTGAAAGGAGAAGAGGAAGAATAGGAGGTGATGAAAGATGCCAGAAGATAATAACCAAAGAGCGAAAGTGACTTTGATAGACGATAATCCATTGGTCGATGTGGCAGCCTGTCTCTTCCTAGAGGATATCGCGGATAAACAGGGAGCCAGTGGTATGAACAATTACCTGGTCAGCCTTGCGACCTCACTAGCAAAGAGCATGCCGGAAGAGGAGTACGATACATGGGATGAGTTCATAGAGGCTTTGGAGAATGGGGAATCCATTATCTCAGCTTTTGAGGAGGTCATGGCCATCACGCCCAACTGCGCGGTCACTAAGAAATGCCCCTTCACCAGAGGGTGGCAGGAATACACCAAGAGGATAGGCGAGTTCTCCAAGATACACACGGATGTGGCCGAGTACTACAATTCAGTGTACAAGCCATGTGTGATCAATTCCATGTGTATCATCCACCAGACCTTCAGGAATGCGGCCGCTGACAGGATAACCATCAAGGGCAAGCCACTGAAGTGTGCGAATATCGCAGCTGTCTGGGAAGACGGTACCAGGAAGATAGCTCCCGATGAGTGGTTGCCAATACTCCTGGAGAAGGCACAGATAACCAGCACGGATCTGAATATGATCCTGCGAAACAATGCTGATGTTTGGGTGATCTACACAGATTGAGGGTGTCTAACCCTCGGTTTGATCGAATGTGGTCAAACACCTGACCACATTCGATCCCACTCGCATTAATGGAAGTGAGAGCCTGCAGTCACTCGGAAGAAGCGGAGACATAGAATATCTTAAATTAGAGGATGCTTCAGAGATAGATAGGTTCCACATAGTCGGGGTCGAAGAAGGTGATCTAGCCGGTGGCGGGTTCGAGTTCTTCCGAGGATTAGGGATCATCGGATACCGTAACACTTTCAAGATGTGGCTCCGCAAGTTCCCTCGCCCTGTTTTCATAGTCGCGGTCAAGAACAGGAACATAGTATCATGGGTCTTCATCGAGGAATGGGATTCTTCAGCAAAGGATGGCTCCGCCGTGTGGGTGTTGCGGGCTATAGAGACCATCGTGCCGCTTCGTAAGCACAGAGTTGGCTACCGCCTTATGATGCTGGGTGCGAAACACAGTGTGGGGTATCTCATAACCAAGCCATTGACACCAGAGGCCTCCCGTTTCTTCAAGAGGGCGGGTTTCATGGAGCTCGAGGAGTTCAGGAAGGTTCCCATTGACCTTTCCCGCAATCCTGGTTATGTGATCCTGCCGCCTTTCCAGAAGACCAAATTGATGAATGGCATGGAGAGATATTTTTCACCCCATAAGATGGGCGAAGAGGATGTGAAGGACATCCTGTGATGGTTCATCAAATTCTATCAGGCCCATGGCCCGCTCTTTCTCAATAAAATAACTTATGTCCAGTAAGGCTTGGCCAGGTCCTCATGCGCACTGTTGGCCGCAATAGCGCCTTCCGAGCATGCGGTGATGATCTGTCTGAAGCCACCACTGACATCCCCTGCCGTGTAGAAATGTGGTATATTGGTCCTCTGGGCCTTGTCCACGACAATGTAACCACTATCATCGATATCCACTCCCATGTCCTTGACCAGTTCCGTCTGTGGAATGTCACCTATGGAGATGAACACACCATTGAAATTCAGGTCAGAGATATCACCTGTCTTGACATTCTTTAATCGAATGCCTTCGACCATATTCTCCCCCAGGATCTCCTCCACCACCGAATCGTATACGACATTGATACCCATTTCCACAATGGTGTCCTTATGGCTGTCCTCGGCCCTTAGTTCATCCCTTCGATGGACGATAGTGACGTCGGTACCCAGTTTCTTCAGGTAAATGGCCTCGGTCGCGGCATTGTTCCCTCCGCCTATTATGGCAACCTTCTTATCCTTGAAGAAGAAACCATCGCAGGTCGCACAATATGACACTCCTTTCCCCAGAAGCCTCCCCTCGCCAGGTGCCCCTAATCTTCTATGAACAGAGCCAGTAGCATAGATCACGGATCTGAAATGATACTCTTCCTTGGAGGTCTTGACAATGAAATTCCTATCATCCTTGGTGATGGACTCCACATTCTCGCTGTCCTTTATTTCCACATATTTCATTGCCTGGGCACGCATCTTGTCCATGAGGTCCATGCCCGATATCTCATCAAATCCCGGATAGTTCTCTATCCAGGGAGCCTGGTTGGCCTGGCCTCCATAAATTCCTTTGTCGAAGATCACTGCCTTCAACCCGCTTCGAATAGCGTAAATGCTGGCAGTGAGGCCCGCAGGCCCCCCACCGATTATTGCAATGTCCAGTATGTCCATTCAACTGCTTCCTTGATATCTAATTGAGAAGTGAGTCCAATTTCTCAGTGATCGTGTTCTTTGGCAGTGCTCCGACAGCGGTATCCACTAGCTTCCCATCCACGAAGAATAGCATGGTGGGTATGCTCATGATGCTGTGGCGCATGGGTATATCACGGTTCTCGTCCGTATTAAGTTTCCCGAAGGCGACCTTGCCCTTGTACTCGCCAGCTATCTCATCGATCGTCGGTCCCAGCATCCTGCATGGTCCGCACCAAGGTGCCCAACAATCTATCAATACGACATTGTACTTCTTAACGAAGTCGTCAAAATTCTCATCCTTAACTTCCTGGGGTTTATCTGGCCATTCAGTGCTCATCATCAATTCCTCCAATTTCTTTTTTCTTATCCTTTCCAATTCGTTGTCCATCTTCATCATTCCTTTCTTCAGAGTCAGATACTTAATTTTTGATACTTTTGAAAGCGTATTTGACTTTATAGTCGCGCACACATAAGTGCTAAACTTTAGATGCGCAACTACAACCTCTTGGATAGGCTTGGATATACACTCCCAAATTCTTACAGATTAAAAACGTTTCCCCTAGTATATTATCGCTGTTAACATATTGAACTTGTCAACCTGAGCCTATAACACTGTATGAACACAGGGGTAAATCTCGATATGATATTCAATCTTTTTAATAGAATAAAGTCAATACCTGCCCGATGGCGGGTATCATCTGTATTTCGGGAAATGACCCATCCGGGGGCTCGGGCATAGCTGTGGATATCAGGGCTAGCTCAAGCATTGGAACACATT
>JAGLQE010000340.1 GCA_023137005.1 Thermoplasmata archaeon | reverse complement strand
TAATCGAGACCTATTTTGAGAAGAGCTAGATCAATAGAGTTTCTTGAGTTCTAATTGCTGATATATGTACTCTTGAGTTTTGTTAAGCTGGGTGTTGATTTCGAGCATGTCAGGCGAGTTTTCTTTTTGGATCGGGAACCTTTTCTTTTGGAGCCTGGCCAGCGCAGAAATCAATAAAAGAAAAGGCTCCCGGCGGGGCCAGAAAAAGATAATCGAGACCTATTTTGAGAAGAGTTGATTTCGATCTGGCAGGAGCCCTAATATTTTTTCCCTTGTTATCTACCGGATTACAGTAGATTGAAAACAAAACGAGGTTGTTCATCAAAAGTGTTTTATGTGTAATCTGTGATTACCAGCAAAGGTGGAAGAGATGAGAAGGATCACCACAATATTGCTGTGTATTATGTTAGTGTTCAGCACGAGCTTCGTGTTGTTTGGTATTGATGAGGAGGCCGAGGGCAAGATTATGGAGCAGGATGAGCTGGCATATACAGTTCATGCTCCAATAGAGATAACTTCCGATGCAGATTTTGGGATTGGAATAAACGGCGTGTCTGCTGGCGATGGCAGTGCTGGGAATCCTTGGATTATTGAGGGATGGGAGATTGATGGAACCGGATTTAATTATTGTATCGACATCGAAAATACTATGGATCATTTTGTGGTGAAGGACTGTCATTTGCGTGAAGCGAGCATAGCTGGCTTCTATTTGTTAATCTCCAATAACAACACAATAATAAACAACACAGTATCTGATAATTATCGTGGCTTCCAGGTTGTATCTTCCAATAACAACACAATATCAAACAACACTATAGAAGATAACAGTGATATCGGCATTAGCATGGTCACATCCGATAATAACATGATATATCATAACAATTTGATGAACAATATGCTCCAAGCCTTGGACGATACAGGCAACAATATCTGGGATAATGGCTACCCATCAGGAGGAAATTACTGGTCAGATTATGGTGGTACGGATACGAATAGGGACGGCATCGGTGAAACTCCCTATACCAATATCGGGGGAGGGATGGGTGCCCAGGACAACTACCCATTCACGTATAAGATTCTTCCCATTAATGCGCCTATCAGCATCAATTCAAATGCAGAATTCGACGCCTCCCATGGCGTGGTCAACTGGGATACAGGTAACGGCACTATTTGGAATCCCTGGATAATCGAGGGGCGTGACATTGATGGTACTGGCTATGGGTATGGCATCTATATTGGAAATACAACTGATCACTTTATTGTGAGAGACTGCAATTTGCAAAAGGCGAGTGGTGTGGGTTACTCACCATATTTCTATGGTTGTGGCCTGCTTATGAAAAATGTGGGTAATGGAATGATTACCAACAATTCTGTTTCGAATAGCTCTTATGGAATCATACTCGATAATTCCAACTATAATATCCTATTCAACAATACCATCTTTAACAATCTCTATGGCGGTATCTATATCAGATATAGCGGCTATAATAATCTTTTTAACAACACTGCTTCCAACAACCAAGGTTCAGGTATATCGATATCTAACAGCAACTACAACACCCTTAGTAACAATACCCTTGCCAACAACCCTCGTTCCGGCATCGGCATAGGTAATTCTATTGGCAACACACTAACTGGCAACATGATGCAGAACAATGGAGTAACATTTGGAGGAAATAGCCAGACACATTGGGACACCCACACAATCGACTCATCTAACACCGTGAATGGCAAGCCAATTTTCTATTGTAAAAACCAAACAGGCAGCATTGTGCCTGCAGGAGTGGGTCAAGTCATACTCGTAAATTGTACCGGCATAGTAATTGAGAATCGGATTATCACCAATGCTTCTTATGGGATAATACTTGGCTTCTCATCCAACAATATTATCGGCAATTGTACCCTCTCTGGTATTTACCATTCTTATTCAAGTAATAACACCATTTCTTCCAACATTGCTTCTAATAACAGTAATTATGGCATTCACCTGTCTTATTCAAGTGACATCACAATTATTAACAACATATTCTGTAACAACTATTATTCTGGCATAGCCATAACTTTCAGCAATAATATCACTATTGCAGGTAACAATGGCTCTAACAACGGCTACGATGGTATAGGTATTTCTAACGGCAATAACAACATTATTTCTAACAACGTAGTCTCTGATAATAGTGATGACGGCATAATCCTCTCCGATTCAAGCAACAACACCATTTCCAATAACACAGTGATTGACAATTCTAATGGCATCTACCTTTATTTTGGATGCAACAACAATACCCTTACGAACAACACCGCTATTAACAATTGGTATGGCTTCCACCTAACGCCTTTATGGGTTTTAGCGCCTTCATGTAACAACAATACGCTTATAAACAATATGGTCTCAGGCAACCACTATGGCTTCCTCATCGCTCGTTGCTACTACAACACACTGACAAATAACACCGCCCTTAACAACTGGTATGGCATCGTCCTCACATCTTCAAACAATAATTCGGTCTACCACAACAACATAGTCAACAGCTATTACCAGGCCACAGATGATAATGGGGTGAATTCATGGGATAGTGGCTACCCATCAGGAGGAAATTACTGGTCAGATTATAGTGGCATAGATGCAGACAGTGATGGCATCGGCGACACGCCGTATACGAACTTCGATGGAAATGCAGGAGCCCAGGACAATTATCCTCTAATGTCTCCATCTCCAGTTCCATCAGACACTTCGCCACCTACCTCTTGCGTTGATCCGATTTCTAATTATTTACAAGGATATTCACCCCTTGATGTCAACAGCACTGCCACAGATTCTGGGTTTGGCATAAAGTGGGTAAATCTTTTGTACAGATTCAGCCTCGATAACTCAACCTGGGGCTCTTGGACCAATTTCACTTATGATTACAGCTCCCCCTGGAATTGGACCTTTGATTTCCCGGATGGAGAAGGCTATTACGAGTTCATGTCCTTGGCCAGAGACAAGGCCGATATTGATGAGAACAAGACATTTGCAGCAGAGGCAATGTGTCAATATGCTGATGGAGTAGCACCTTATGTTGTATCATCCTTGCCGTTACTAAATGCCACGGGAGTGCCTGTCAATGCCTCTATCTCAGTAACCTTCAGTGAGCCGATGAACATAACAAATGCAATAAGTGCTGGCTCAATTACACCAACTTCTCTAAACCCGACATTTGTGTGGAGTAATAACAATAAAACCTTGGAAATGATCCCTTCATCTAATTTAACGCAGAATACGACCTACACGGTTTTGTTTAACAAATCCGCAAGTGACCTGGCTGGCAACCAAATGTCTTCTGATTACAATTGGTTCTTCACGACCTGGCACGATAACGACGGAGATGGAATACCTGATGATACCGACCCTGATGACGATAATGATGGAGTACCGGATGCTGATGATTCTGATCCATTCGATCCAACAGTCACTGATTTGGTAGCTCCAGTCTCTGATGCTGGGCCTGATCAATACACTGAGGAAGGCACGATCGTAACCTTCAATGGTTCAGGATCTACAGATAATCTTGGCATTGTGAATTATACATGGACTTTCACGAAAGTGGGGGCCATGGTGCTCCTTTATGGAGTTTCACCGAGCTACAATTTCACCACCGCTGGTACCTACACAGTGACGCTAACCGTAATTGATGAAGCGAGCAATACGAATAACGACACAATGAATGTATATGTAGCAGCCCTACCTTCAGACTTCGACGGCGATGGTATACCCGATATAACAGACCCTGATGATGACAATGACCATGTTTGGGACATCCATGACGATTTCCCATTCAATCCTGATGAAGACACAGACACCGACAATGATGGGCTGGGGAACAATGCAGATTCTGATGATGACGGTGATGGTGTAGATGATTCGGAGGATGTATTCCCATTAGACCCTCTGGAATCCCTCGACACCGATCTTGATGGCATCGGCAACAATGCTGACACCGATGATGACAATGACGGAGTTCCCGATGACATAGATTCTGAACCCCTTAACCCAGATGTTGGCGAGATCGTTGACGACCCCAATGACCCTGGCGGCGGCTCCGACTATCTGTGGATTGTCATAATCCTAATTGTTGTAGGAATTGTTGGTGCATTTTTGTTCATGCGGATACGAGGGAAGCCTGAGGTTCCGGAGGAAACGCAGCCTCCAGAGGAAACACCTGAACCTGAAGAGTTAGATTAATAGCTATATATCTATATTATAGACAAACTCTACAATATCATTTAATTCTTCCAGTGTGAGTTTAAAAGCTCTCTCATCCGCATGGGGGAGGCCCTCCAGTTTATCCCGCAACTCGGGCTTGGAAATTCCCAGAATGCCAGCCTCGGACAATAATGCATTCCTCACCGTGCGCTTCTTGTGGGAGAATATTAGTCGGATAATTTTGAAGAAATGATCCTTGTCCCGTGGTGTGATGGGCGGTTCTCTGGAACTCAGTTTTATGATCATGGAATCCACTTTCGGGGATGGGTGGTACATGCTCTTGGGGACCTTCATGATGAACTCGGCATCTGCATAAAATTCCCTGGCCACCGTGATCCTGGAATAATCCCGGCTCCCAGGCTGCGCGATGAGGTGATCTGCAAATTCCTTCTGATACATGAGTATCGCCCTCTTGAACCCGCTCTCCAGTATCCTGAGTGTTATCTCGGAGGATATGTGATATGGCAGGTTGGCGACAATGATGTCCACATCAGGAAATTCCACGGCCAGTGCATCGTCACATATGACATCCACCTTGTATTTTTTCTCTATATATCCGGCAAGATGCGGGTCCTTCTCGATGAAGATCGCATTGTCCGTCCTCTCCAGAATATATCTTGTCAGAATGCCCAGGCCAGGCCCTATCTCCAGAACCCTGTCGCCACTCTCGATGCCAGCGGCTTCCACCTGCTTTCTCGCGATATCCTCGCTTATGAGAAAGTTCTGGCTGTATCTCTTGGAGGGCTTGATACCAAGTCCTCCGAGTATGCTCTTTATCTCACCGGGCTCCATTGATCTCCCGAGACTTTGTGATTATAAAATCTTTATCCTAATTTCATTGCCTTGATATTCAGGAGTATATAAAGGACAACATAGATGTCTGGGAATTATGTCCAGGATGTCCTTGATGGCACCATGATATATCATTGTGGTTAATGATCGTTAGTAGATATTGAACACTGTTGTTATTATAGGGTATTAACTTAGTTAATATTTACATAAAATCTAGTGAAATATTGAGCATATCATCCATAAGGGTTATTATAAATGAGCGTATAATCCCCTCCAAATCTTACGATCATTGACAGTGGTGACTGCCATGAATAAAGCCGATATTTTGAACGTGATAAAGGACGCGGAGGAGAAGGCCGAGAGGATAAAGAGTTCGGCTCTTCAGCAGAAAGAGAAGAATCTTGCAAAGGCAAAACAGGATGCGAATACCAAGCTCGGGGAAGGAAAAGCCCGTTCCAAGGTTCTCTATGACAATATGATGGAGAAAGCATCTGCTCAGATCACCCAAGAAAAGGGGATAATCCAGGCTAAGGCCAGTAAGCAGGTGGATGCTATGAGGTCCGATGCAGGGACCAATATCGACCAGGCCTCTAATTTCCTGGTTAGAGAGTTTGAGAGGAAGGCAAATGGGGCTTAAAACTGCAAAACTATCACAGGTACTGATAACTGGCTCAAAGGATCATATAAGGGCCACGGTGACCGCACTCCACGATAAGAATGTCATTCACATTAAGGATTTTACAGAGGAGAAGGGCGGTCTGAGGATAGGGGAGGCACTCCCGGAGGCCTCTGACATTTCAAGAAAGGTGGTCAGGGTGAAGTCTATAAACAGTGCCCTGGACATCGAGTATATCATTCCACCCAAGAAAGAGGACATATCCAATGTGGAAAAATGGATCGACTCATCTCTGGAGAAGGTGGATGAGGAGGTCACCAGCCTTTTCAAAGAGAAGACAACCATCGAATCCAGGATCGAGGAGATCAAAAGGGACACCGATCTACTTTCTCAATTAGATGGGCTGTCAAAAGATCTCAGAATTGATGTTACCAGTGTGGTTGTTTTCGTCGGAAAGATGAAGACACCGCCTGCCGAAGCCCTGGGTAAGCTCCATGGTGAATGCAAGGTGGAGGTCAATAAGGATCACAAGGTCTACACAATGGTCATTCACTGCCCTGAAAAGCATGAGGCCAGGGTGAAGGAACTCCTGGAATTGGCTGACTTCGAGAACATGGACCTTCCACGGTTCAAAGGAACTCTAACTCAGGTCAAGAAGTCCAATGAGGTCGAGATGGCCAAGCTGGAGAAGAGGGCTGAGGAGATCAAGACCAAGGTGGAGACCCATAAGAAGGAGCATGGCAAGTCCCTATTGGCTGCCGAGGAGTATCTGGAGAACAAACTGGACATTGCCGAGATGCCCCTGCACTGTGCCACGACCAAGGAATTCTTCATCCTGGAGGGATGGGTCCCATCCAATAGAGTGGAGGAAGTGAGGATCGGGGTGCATAAGGCCACTGACGGTCATGTGGTTGTCGAGAAGGTGGAATCCACTGATGACCAGGCTCCCGTATTAATGAAAAATCGAGGCCCAGCAAGACAGTTCCAGCCTCTTATTGACGCTTATTCCAATCCCAAGGCCAAGGAGATAGACCCAACGATTCTCGTGGCTCTATTCTTCTCCATATTCTTCGGATTCATGCTCGGTGACATAGCATACGGAATAATAGTACTGGCCATGGTCTTAACTGGGATCACAACAAAGATGTTCAATATGTTCGCCATGGAGAATGTTGGTCCACAATTGAATAAGATATTGATATGGTCGTCCATATCCACGATAATATTCGGATTCTTCTATGGGGAGTTATTTGGTTTCGAACTTTACAACTACCATGGAGAGGCCGGTATGTTATCAGGCATCATTGACATAGAATATGGCCAGTACGTTCTCTTCAAGATATTGTATGGTATGGAGGTCACCTTCCCGCTTCACCGTGTTCATGAGATCGAGCTCATGCTTGTTCTGACCTGTCTTATGGGTATGTTCCATCTGTATGTTGCCTGGTTCCTGGGATTCAGGAATGTGGCCATATTCCACGGTATGAAAGAAGCTATCATGGAGAAGGGTGGATGGATCATTGCCTTGACTGGAGCATGGATGCTCTCTATCTATGTTGTGCCCATAATGATGAGGGGCTGGGCATTACCGAACAGCGATAATATGATCTACATTTCGATCGCACTGATAGTGGTGGGCATGGCGATGGTCATCAAGGCTGAAGGATTCACAGGCCTGATCGAGCTACCCACCATGTGGTTGAGCAATGCACTTTCATATACCAGATTATTCGCCATAGGGGCATCATCCGCAGGAATAGCCATTGCCTTTAACAATATGGCCATCGAGCAGTGGAATGCTGGTGGAGGAATGGGAATAGCCATGGCGGCCCTGATATTCTTCATGGGCCATTTTATCAATGTCATACTAGGACTGATAGGACCGACATTGCACTCTTTAAGATTGCATTATGTCGAGTTCTTTACAAAATTCTATGAGGGTGACGGCACACGCTATGAGCCCTTTGGAAAGAGGAGAAAATATACAATAGAACACTAGGAGGAATAAATAATGGGAAAACTAATGAACACAATGCTAATATTTGGCATCGTGCTGGTGGCCATGGCCATGATGTTCAGCACTGTTTCCGCACAGGAGCATGAGGAGACTACGGAAGAAGCGAATCCTGTTGGAATAGGCCTCAAGCTCATCGGAGCTGGTCTGGCTGTCGGATTGTCGGGTATCGGAGCAGGAATAGGAGAAGCGTCCATCGGAGCCGCAGCTGTGGGAGCCATGGCAGAGGATCCGAAGATGTTCGGAAAGGGTCTGTTGATGACCGTTATTCCAGAGACGATAGTTATCTTTGGTCTGCTCGTTGCCTTCATGATCCTGGGCAGTTAAAGAGGTTAGCAGATGAGCTTAGACGAAGTCGCTAGCAAGGTGACGGAAAAGGGTAAACGCGAGTCCAATCAGATACTCAAGGAAGCCGGTCAGCAGTCATTGCAGATACTCAATAAGGCCGAGAAAGAGGCCAAGGCCATCGTGGCCGAGGCTCGTGACAAGGCCGAGAAGCAGATCAAGCTGATGAGGGAGCAGGAGATGTCCTCCGCCGAAGTGGAGGGCAGGCGTAATATGCTGAAGACCGAGAAGGATCTGCTTGACATAGTCAAGCAGATGACCTTTGAAGCTCTGAAAGCGGCGCCCCTGCCCAAAAGGGAGGAAATGATCGGTGGGCTGGTCAAGCAGGCCAGTACCATAATCTCCGAGGGCTATGTGTATGCGAATGCGCAGGATGCTCCCAGTGTCAAGAGACTTGCATCCAAGTATCAGTACAGCGGTGATATCGACTGTGCCGGTGGTCTTGTGATCGAAAGCCTCGACAGGTCCCAGAAACTGGACCTGAGGTACGAGACCCTTCTCGAGGACCTATGGCAGGAGAAGATCGGTGAAGTGGCCGATATCCTCTTCAAGTGAGGGTGAATGGTTTGAAATTCGGTCGCACAACCAGTAATTACCCATACGCCTGCACCAGGGTCAGAGCGAAAAGGCGTTTTCTTATCCAGAAGGATGAGTACCTTAGATTATCTGTTATGGACCTTCCCAGTATAAATCGATATATCGGGGATAGCCAGTACAAGACAGAGATCGAAGCACTATCATCCGAGTACCGCGGAGCGGATCTGGTGGAGAGGGCGACAAATGCAAACCTGGCCCTTACCTATAATCAGATCATGTCCTTCTGCGAAGGGCAATTGGGAGAACTGGTCAGCCATTACCTGGGAAAGGTAGATGCGTGGAATGTGAAGACCCTCCTCAGAGGCAGGTTCCACAAGGCTGAAGCAGATGTGATCATACGCGAGCTGATCCCTAGCGGGACCATCAGGATAGCGAAACTGGAGGAGTTGGCAAGAGTGGGCTCTATACCCGAGATCATCGACGGTCTCAAGGGTACGCCATACCACGTCCCTCTGGAAAAGGTAATGCGGACCATAGGTGAGGGAGCGACGATATCTTCTTTGATATTATTTGAGAATGAGATAGATAAGGCATACTATGCCACATTGCTGGCATCGGCATCGTCCACGACTTCCAGGTCCACAACCCTATTTATGAACTTCGTGAAGAAGGAGATAGATATCGAGAACCTGACCACGCTCATGAAGATCAAGTTCGACCTCATACTCCATGATAAGGGAATTGACAATGCCGAGGATTATATCATTCCGGGTGGAGGAGAGCTCAAAGGCCCTGGCCTCAAGGCATTGCTGGTTGCCAATTCATATCAGCAGTTCGTGGGAGAGTTGCAGAGATTCTCTTTCTACGATGATATCGCTGAGGCGGCCGAGAACGCGGAAGAAAAAATGACACTGAGCGATATGACCAGGGCGGCCGAGAAGCATCTCCTCAGGCAAGCGGACAAGTTCGCCAAGGTGTATCCATTATCTGTCCTTCCCATTCTGAACTATCTGATATTGAAGAAGATCGAGGTCGATAATATGCGGATAATCGCCCGCGGCAAGGAAAGTGGCCTGGATGTTGATACCATAAGGGGGCTATTGGTAGTATGAGGGGGATGCTGTAAATGGAGCTGGCCGTACTCGGATCCGAGACCTTTGTACTTGGATTCCAATTGGTTGGTATACGCAAAGTGCATATTATCGGTGACGAGGATATAGAACTCAAGTTAAGTGATATAATGCAGGACGAGGAAGTGGGCATCGTGGTGATCCACAACTCGTCATTACAGAAGCTGTCGGAGGAAGCCAGACGTAAATTCCTGGACTCTGTCAGCCCGGTCGTCGTGGCGGTCGGAACAGAAGAAGAAAATGACCTTCGAGAAAAGGTCAAGAGAGTAATTGGAATAGATCTATTCAAAGGAGGATGAAAGAGTGAGCGAACAGAAAGGAACAGGTGAGATATACAGGGTTGCGGGTCCCGTGGTAACGGTGACTGGCATTGAACCCAGAATGTTTGATGTGGTCTTCGTCGGCGAGGAAAAGCTGATGGGCGAGGTCATCCAGATAATTGGAGAGAAGAGCATCATACAGGTATATGAAGATACGTCCGGCATTCGGCCAGGAGAGCCCGTTATGGACACAGGAGAGCCATTGAAGGCTGAACTGGGCCCAGGACTTCTGACCAGCATCTATGATGGAATACAGAGGCCCCTGGAGGTACTTCAGGAAAAAATGGGCAATATCATAGAGAGAGGTGTCAATGTTCCAGGTCTTGACCACGAGAAGATATGGACCTTCACCCCAACAGCTCAGATCGGAGACAAGGTATCCTCCAACTCCATCATCGGCTGGGTGCAGGAATCAAAGTACCTCAAGCATCATATCATGGTACCTCCAGGAGTTTCCGGGACCATAGCCAGCATCAAGGGCGGAGATTTCAATATAGACGAGATAATCGCCACATTGGACGATGGAACACAACTAAAGATGTACCATAACTGGCCTGTGAGGAATGCACGTCCTATAACTGAAAAACTAGCTCCAGATATCCCACTCGTTACTGGGCAGAGAGTGCTGGACACTTTCTTCCCCATAGCCAAGGGCGGTACGGCTGCCATTCCCGGAGGTTTCGGGACCGGAAAGACAGTGACCGAACATCAGCTGGCCAAATGGAGCGATGCTGATATCGTGGTCTATGTGGGTTGCGGCGAGCGTGGCAATGAGATGGCCGATGTGCTCAAGGAGTTCCCAGAATTGGAGGACCCAAAGACAGGAGCACCTCTCATGGACCGTACGATCCTCATAGCCAATACCTCCAATATGCCTGTGGCGGCCAGAGAAGCATCTGTTTACACTGGAATAACAATGGCCGAGTACTACCGTGACATGGGATATGACATCGCATTGATGGCCGATTCCACATCCAGGTGGGCAGAGGCCATGAGGGAGATATCCTCTCGATTGGAGGAAATGCCTGGAGAAGAGGGTTATCCAGCTTACCTATCATCAAAACTATCGCAGTTCTATGAGAGAGCTGGCCGTGTGTCAGGTCTCAATGGAAAAGAAGGATCTGTATCGGTCATAGGGGCTGTTTCGCCGCAAGGCGGAGATTTCTCCGAACCCGTTACCCAGGCCACCCTGAGGATCGCCAAGGTCTTCTGGGCACTGGACACCAAGCTCAGGGAAAGAAGGCATTTCCCGGCTGTCAACTGGCTCAATTCATACAGTCTTTACACCCAGACCCTGGACCCATGGTTCAGTGAGAATGTGGATAAGGAATGGACGGCCAAGGTGAAATGGGCCATGGGAGTTCTGCAGAAGGAAGCCGAGTTGCAGGAGATCGTGCAATTGGTGGGAGCCGATGCACTTCCCGATGATCAACGGGTACTTATGGAAGTGTCCAGGATGCTGAGGGAATATTTCCTCCAGCAGAATG